>JAZONU010000231.1:0-2264 GCA_045654605.1 Candidatus Caccoplasma sp.
GAGAGAGGATATGAACAGGGAAAAAGAACTCACCGCGTATCGTTTTGTGGATACTTCCCTGATGATGCACAACCCAAATACTCATGTATTGTGGTTGTAACACGTCCAAGGGTCTCAAACCCGTCAGCAGGACCAATAGCCGGAGGAGTATTAAGAGAGATAGCAGAGAAGATGTACACACAAGGATATATCTACAACATACCTTTCACGCAACCTGACGACATCATATCAATGGATGCTGAGATAAAAATGGGTATAACCGAAGTTACAAAATCGGCATGCAACACAATGAATGTCGAATATGTAGCTGATACAACAAGAACCGATATAGATATTACAACACAAAATATAGAGCACAGAATCAATATAGAAGACGATAGCACAACACTACTTCCATCAGTAATAGGAATGGGATTAAAAGATGCTATTTATATATTGGAGAAGTCAGGAGCGAAAGTTAAGGTAAACGGACAAGGTACCGTAAAAGAGCAATTGCCCAAACCTGGCAACAAATACAAAAAAGGAGAAGAAATAACAATAACATTAGAATAAATATAGTATGAAAAAGATATCTGATCTTATAGAAAAGATAAAAACTATAAATATAACCGGATCCATAGAGAATAGTATCAATGGCATTGATTCAGACTCACGCAATATAAAACCGGGATATATGTTCATTGCCGTAAAAGGGACAACCGTTGACGGACACAAATTTATAGATAAAGCCATAGAGTTAGGTGCAACATCAATTGTTTGCCAAGATACCCCTGAAAGTCTGAAAGAAGGTATTACATACATAACCATCACCGACACACAACTTGCCCTTGGACAAATAGCTTCGGCATGGTATAACTATCCCTCATCAAAGTTAAAACTTGTGGGAGTAACAGGAACTAATGGAAAAACAACAATAGCAACACTGCTATACAAAATGTTTAAGATGTTCGGCGAAAAAGTTGGACTACTATCAACCGTTTGCAACTATGTTGACGACAGAGCTGTACCATCAACACACACAACACCCGACCCAATATCTCTTAACTCGTTGTTAAACGATATGGTAGAGGAGGGGTGTACATACGCATTTATGGAGGTAAGTTCACACTCTGCTGACCAAAAAAGAATAGGCGGATTAGAGTTTGACGGAGGAATATTTACCAACCTCACTCGCGACCACATGGATTATCACAAAACCGTTGATGCATACTTAAAGGCAAAAAAGAGCTTCTTCGACTCATTAAGTAAACAAGCATTTGCCCTTACAAATGCTGACGATAAGAATGGAGCTGTAATGCTTCAAAATTGCAAAGCAAAAAAGAGTGCATATTCACTACAATCAATAGCCGACTTCAAAGGGAAAATCATAGAGAGTCGCATAGACGGAACAACTCTACAAATAAACAACAGAGAGGTAGAGACCCTATTTGTAGGAAAATTCAATGCATATAATCTATTGGCAGTGTACGGAGCAGCATGTTTATTGGGTAAAGAGCCAGAAGATGTATTAACAGTAATATCAGCACTGATTCCTGTATCAGGACGATTCCAAACCCTATCAAGAGGGAGAGTAACAGCAATAGTTGATTATGCACACACACCAGATGCAATAACCAATGTATTACAATCGATAACTGAAGTAATACGAGGAAAAGGAGAGATAATCTCGGTAATTGGAGCCGGTGGAAATAGAGATAAAGGGAAACGCCCCATAATGGCTCAAGAGGCAGCAAAGTTATCATCACAATTAATACTTACATCAGATAATCCTCGTGACGAAGAACCAGAACAAATCATTGCAGAGATGAAAGAGGGATTATCTCCGGCACAACTAAAAAAATGTTTAGCAATAACAGACCGTCGCGAAGCAATACGACTTGCAATACGACTTGCAAAACCAGGTGATGTAGTATTGGTTGCTGGGAAAGGACACGAAGACTATCAAGAGATAAAAGGGGTAAAATACCATTTCGATGATAGAGAAGAGATTGAAAAAGCCTTTAATGAAATTATTTAAAAACAAATAAGAAAAAGAGAGAGATGTTATACGATTTTTTCAACTACCTAAACACAATTGATATCCCTGGAGCAGGAGTGTTCCAATATATATCATTCAGAGGAACAGTAGCATTTGTATTATCACTATTTATAGCGATGATAATAGGACGAAAGATTATAAACAAATTAAAAAAGCTACAAATTGGAGAGACAATCCGAGATCTTTCGTTAGAGGGGCAATTATCAAAAAAGGGGACACCCACAAT
>JAZONU010000232.1:0-6576 GCA_045654605.1 Candidatus Caccoplasma sp.
AGCAGAAAATATTATTGTATAATATAAAGTTCCTTCAAGGTTGATTGAACCTGACGAGAGGATATATGCTAATTCGGAGATTCCTGATGATACAAGTCCAGTGAAGAGTAGTGCTATCACTACTCCACCTATGACTCCTAACTGCCTGAATACTCCGGTCATTGCTCCATGCAATACCGCAATTATAAATACAGTTAATACTATTATATCAAAAACGCTCACTATTTGTGTTATGTTATTACAAAGTTTGTTTTACCTCTATCTCCTCAAATGACTCTATTATATCACCAACTTTAAGGTCGTTGTAATTTGTGATACTCAATCCACATTCGTATCCAGTAGCAACCTCTTTTACGTCATCTTTCATACGCTTAAGTGAAGCAAGCTCTCCTGTGTATATTACAATACCATCACGAATCAAACGAACTTTGTTGCCACGTTTGATTTTACCCTCTTTCACCATACCTCCGGCTACTGTACCTACTTTTGAAATGTGGAATGTTTCGCGAACCTCTACTGTTGCTGTAATATTCTCTTTGATTTCGGGCGATAGCATACCCTCCATTGCCGATTTAACCTCTTCGATTGCATCGTAAATAATTGAGTATAGACGTATATCGACACCCTCTTTCTCTGCATCTTTACGAGCAGCCATTGAAGGACGTACTTGGAATCCGACGATAATTGCATCTGATGCAGCAGCAAGTGTTACGTCTGATTCTGAAATTTGTCCCACACCTTTGTGAATTACGTTTACTTGTATTTGCTCTGTTGACAAACGTATTAAAGAGTCGCTTAACGCCTCTACAGAACCGTCAACATCGGCCTTAACAACAATGTTCAATTGTTGGAAGTTTCCGATTGCAATACGACGTCCAATCTCCTCAAGAGTTACACGTGTACTTGTACGGAATCCTTGTTCGCGTTGCAATTGTTCGCGTTTGTTTGCTAACTCGCGAGCCTCTTGCTCTGTATCAAATACATTGAAGGTATCTCCTGCTTGTGGTGCACCGTTAAATCCTAAGATTAGTGCTGGTGCTGCAGGTCCTGCCTCTTTTATCTTACTATTACGTTCGTTGAACATTGCTTTTACACGTCCATAATATTGTCCTGCTACAACAATGTCTCCAACTTTTAATGTTCCGTTCTCAACCAATACTGTTGATACATATCCGCGTCCTTTATCCAAAGCTGACTCGATGATAGAACCACGTGCTTTTGCTTTGGGGTTTGCTTTCAACTCCAACATCTCGGCCTCCAACAAAACTTTCTCCATCAACTCCTCTACTCCAAGACCTTTTTTAGCAGAAATGTCTTGTGATTGGTATTTTCCTCCCCAATCCTCTACAAGATAGTTCATTGCCGCTAACGACTCTTTTATCTTTTCGGGGTTCGCTGTTGGTTTATCTATTTTATTGATTGCGAATACAATGGGTACTCCTGCTGCTGCCGCGTGATTAATTGCCTCAACTGTTTGGGGCATCACATTATCATCAGCTGCAACAATGATAATTGCAATATCGGTTACTTGTGCTCCACGTGCACGCATCGCTGTAAAGGCTTCGTGTCCTGGTGTATCAAGGAATGTTATTCTTCGTCCATCATCCAACTTAACATTGTAAGCTCCGATGTGTTGGGTAATTCCTCCTGCCTCTCCTGCAATTACGTTTGCACTACGGATGTAGTCAAGCAATGATGTTTTACCGTGGTCAACGTGTCCCATTACGGTTACGATTGGTGGACGTGGCAAAAGATCCTCTTCTGCATCTTCTATTTGCTCTATAGCAGATACAACTTCAGCACTTACGTACTCAGTTTTGAATCCGAACTCCTCTGCTACAATGTTGATTGTCTCTGCATCAAGACGTTGATTGATTGACACCATCATTCCAATGCTCATACATGTTGAGATTACTTTGTTAACCTCAACGCCCATCATTGTTGCAAGGTCGTTTGCTGTTACAAACTCTGTAATTTTAAGTATCTTGCTCTCGAGACGTTCTTGATTTGCCAACTCTTGCTCACGCATCAAGTTTGCCTCGCGTTTTTCTTTACGCCATTTTGCACCTTTCTTTTGAGACGAGTTTTTAGATGTCAAACGAGCAAGTGTCTCTTTTACTTGACGTTGTACATCCTCTTCAGATACCTCAACTCTTACAGGGCGTGGTTGTTTTACCTTTTGTGGTTTTTGTTTTTTTCCACCACCATCTCCTGTTTGTACATTAGGGTTGTTGATATCAATTTTATCTTTTTTGATACGTTGACGTTTTTTACGTTCACGATCGCCATCACCTCCTCGATCCTCTTTAGATGGACGTTTAAACATTTCGCTTCTTTGGCGTTCTTTCTCTTCACGTTCTTTTTGACGTTCCTCTTTGCTCTTCTTTTGAGGACGAGTCTTTTGATTTAGAGAATCCAAATCAATCTTTCCTACAATATTGAATTGAGTTGTAGTTTGTGGCTTTCCTAAATCGAACACCTTCTCTTGTTGAGGCTTAACCTCCTCTTTTTTTACCACTTTTACCTCAACAGGCTTTGGTTGCTCAACTTTTTGCTCAACGGGTTTAGGTGCTGGTTTGGGTTGTTCAACTTTTACCTCAACAGGCTTTGGTGCCGGTTTGGGTTGCTCAGCTTTAACCTCAACGGGTTTAGGTGCTGGTTTTTTATTCAAAGCATTAAGATCTATTTTACCCACAGCCTTAAATTGTGGGCGTTTAATCTCTTCTGTTTTTATAAGTTCGCTTTCAACCTCAACTTTTCTTGGAGCTGGTTTTTCTTTATGTTGGCGAACATGAAGCATTTTGTCTGCACCCTCTTTTACGTTCTTATCAACATTAAACTCTTTTTGCAAAAGATTGTGCTGTTTATCGTCGATTTGAGTATTTGGAGTAAATGTCTCATCGGCGTATCCATTCTTCTGCAAGAAATCGATTAATGTTTGAATTCCGACGTTAAGGTCGCGTGCTACTTTATTTAATCTAATCATATATATCTTCTTATTTTTATGGGTTACTTAAAATGTTTTTAGAAATTTATGTTCAATTACTCGAACTCTGCCGCAAGTATAGCCTTAATTTCCTCAATTGATCCCTCTTCAAGATCTGTTCTTTCAAGCAACTCCTCATTTGATCGTCCCAATACATCTTTTGCAGTATTGCAACCAATCTCTTTCAATTGTTCAATTACCCAATCATCTATCTCATCGTTGAATTCATCCAAATAGATATCCTCTTCTCCTGCATCAACTGTATCGCGGAATACCTCTATATCGTATCCTGTAAGTTTTATTGCAAGACGAATGTTATATCCATCTTTACCGATAGCCAATGCCATCTCTTCGGGACGTAACAAAACTTCTGCTCTCATATTCTCGTCATCAACACGAATTGCTGATGTTGATACTTTAGCAGGAGCTAATGCTCGTTGGATAAACAACATTGTATTTTTAGTATAGTTTATTACATCGATGTTTTCGTTACACAATTCGCGAACTATTCCATGGATGCGTGAGCCTTTTACTCCAACACATGCTCCTACAGGATCGATGCGATCGTCGTATGACTCAACTGCTATTTTTGCTCTAAATCCTGGGATACGTGCCACTCTGTGAATTGTGATAAGTCCATCATGTATCTCGGGAACTTCCAACTCAAATAGACGTTTCAAGAACATCTCTGAAGTGCGTGATACAATGATTTTGGGAGTATTGTTTATATTATCTACTCTTGCTACTACTGCACGGACTGTATCTCCTTTATGGAAGAATTCGTTAGGGATTTGCTCTTCACGAGGTAAAATCAACTCATTACCCTCATCGTCGATAAGCAATATCTCTTTTTTCCATATTTGATAAACCTCTCCTGAAACAATCTCTCCAACTTTGTTTTTGTATATATTGTAGATTGCATCTTTTTGAAGCTCCAATATTTTTGATGCCAATGTTTGGCGTAGGTTCAAAATAGTACGACGGTCGAAATCAGAGAACAATACCTCTTCGGCAACCTCTTCTCCAACCTCGTATGACTCATCAATTTTTTTAGCATCAGAAAGAGAAATTTGAAGATTTGCATCTGTAATCTCTCCATCTGCCACAACCTCTCTGTTTCGCCAAATTTCACAGTCTCCTTTGTCAGGGTTTACAATTACATCAAGGTTTTCGTCTGTACCATACATTTTTGAAAGTACGTTACGGAACGACTCTTCCAAAACACTTACAAGTGTTGTTCTGTCAATGTTCTTCAAAAGTTTAAACTCCGAGAACGTTTCAATCATTGTGCTAACAATCTCTTTCTTTGCCATCTTTATATTTTTTTTAATTATTATTTTCTTATTCTATTTTACTAAAAAGTAATTACATTCTTAACGTATTTAACATCCGAGTAGAGATATTTCTCCTCTTCTACAACCTCAATTTTACGTTTTGAGCCTTCGGGTTTAACCTTCTTGGTTACCTCTACTGTAAAAGATTCATCATCTGCAGAAGATAGTGTTGCGTAAAATTTTTGACCAGCTTTTGTCAAAACTTCAACCTCTCCGCCAATACTCTTTTGGTATTGACGAGGTAATACTATTGGCGATGTTAACCCAGCAGAACCTACCTCAAGAGAGTAGTCCTCTACCTCTCTGTCGAAACATGCCTCTATATCGCGATGCAATTTTTCGCAGAATTCAATATCAACTCTATCATCATCATCGATGGTTACAACTATTGTATTATCTGGCGAAACAGTTACTCCAACCAAAAAAGCAGAGCCATTACCAAGCAATTCAACTACCTTATTTTCAATCTCTTTTGCGTTTATCATATTACTTACAAGTTAAATATGGGATAAAAAGCGAGGGGGCTTGCTTGCCCCCTCCACCTTGTTTTACGTTACAAAAATATATAATTATCTCGTAATTACAAAATTATATGCAAATATTTTGCTTAATTTCCAAACACTTTTATAACCTCTGAATTTACTTTCACAATAAGCACTCCATTGAAACCTGAAGGCAATGCAATTTTTTAAAGTACAACTTATAATGGCAACTTGAATCTCTTAAACTCACGCTCTAATTCTCGCTCTCTGCCTCCACAATATAAGTTGCATAATGCGTGAAAGCGTGGTCCGTGATTCATTTCGGTAAGATGTGCCAATTCGTGAAGAATTACATAATCAACTAAATGTTGAGGATAGAATATTAGGTATGCCGAGAGCGATATATCTCTTTTACCTGTACACACTCCCATTCTTGTTCTAGCAGTAGAGACAGAGAATTTATTATAGGTCAAACCTTTTGATTGTGCCAACTCTTTTAATCGGGCTGAGAGATATGAATATGAAACCTTTTTGGCAACCTTTAATATGTTTTGCTTAAGCAGTTTTTGAAATATTGCATCTTCTATTCTAACTTGCTGTGGGATGAAAACATTAAGCACTCCCTCTTTTAACGAAAACAACATTTTTGTATGTGTATGGTGGGAGTGTATTTTAATTATAAAGCAACGTGTTTCAATAATATCGCCTGGTTGCAGAATTTTTGTTATCGATTTTGAAAAGAGCTTTGATATTGCCTCACGTTTTTCGTTAAGACTCTTCTCCAAAAATATTAGAGATGTTGCCACCGGTGCTGTTATTACTAAAACTCCGTCTTTTACTCTGAATATAACCCTTCGGGCACGAGCATTGTATCGTACCTTAACCTCTCCAAATTCTTTATCACAAAACGAGTCTGCTGACATATTTAGAAAGTCTCTTATTAAGAATTTCTGCTGTCTGCCCCCCACATTAGTTTATTGCGAAGTGTTGACACAAAGGTATGATTGTTTCGTTTTATCACCAATGTTTTAAAGGGAGCTTTTCGAAGAGTTACCTCATTCTCACACGATATCACCAATGATCTTCCATCAAGAGATATTAGATAATTTCCTGTTCGGCTCTCTACCGTAAGTGTTATTTTTTCATTATCGGGTACCACCAAAGGACGAACATTGAGAGTGTGTGGTGCAACAGGTGCTATTACAAAATCGGAACAGTCGGGCATCAACACAGGTCCCCCTACACTTAAAGCGTATCCTGTTGATCCTGTAGGTGTTGCCACCAATAGGCCATCTGCCTGATAACTATTTAAAAACTTATCACCAAAGGTTGCGTTTATGGTTATCATAGATGATGAATCTTGTTTCAATAGTGCCACCTCATTTAGTGCGTATGGGGTGTAGTCTGCCGGAAGAGAATCAACCTCTACTTGCAACATTGTTCGTTCCTCAACTTTATAGTTTCCGGCTATAAGTTCATCAACAACACTTGTTATCTCCTCTTTCGATATATTAGCAAGAAATCCTAAACGTCCTGCATTTATACCCAATATGGGGACATTTTTTCCGGCAACTTGCTCGGCTGTTCGCAAAAAAGTTCCATCTCCTCCAACACTTATAACCACATCTATGTTATCATCAATAGCAGTAAATGGTGTTGCAGAGAGGGTATCAATAAACTGCTCGCACAGAAAATCGTAATAATTTTGCTCAACATAGAGTTGAACATCATACTTGCGAAATGCCTCTAAAAGTTTAACTATATGTTCGCTTTT
>JAZONU010000233.1:0-3232 GCA_045654605.1 Candidatus Caccoplasma sp.
GATATGGCAAATTGATATTGTTGTATTGTATCTTTCAATCTGAAATTTTAAATTAGCATATTACACATTTTTTATTACCTTTGTAAGGATATATAATAAATATGGTTATGATACTTAAAGATACTTTTATAAATGCAAGAAAAGCTGCTAATGCCTTAAATCTGTTGGATGAAAAGAGTATTAACGAGGTTTTGGTTGCTCTTGCAGACCAGGCTGAAGAGGATTGCAATTATATTTTAGAGGAGAACAAACGAGATCTTGATGCAATGGATAAGACTGATCCTAAATATGATAGGTTGATGCTTACCGAAAAACGTATTGCTGATATTGCATCGGATATTAGAAAAGTGGCTACTCTTCCCTCTCCTCTTGGCAGAATTCTTTGGGAAGATGTTCGCCCTAATGGAATGACTATAAGCAAAGTTTCGGTTCCGTTCGGAGTTATTGGAATTATATACGAAGCTCGCCCGAATGTTACGTTCGATGTTTTCTCTCTTTGCTTTAAAGCGGGAAGTGCTTGTATTCTTAAAGGTGGCAAAGAGGCTCAATACTCAAATGCAGCGATAATAAAAGTTATCAACAAGGTGTTGATAAAGTTTGGAATTAACTCTAATTCAGTTACTTTACTAAGTAACGAAAGAGAGATTTCAACAGAGTTATTAACAGCTGTTGGTTATGTTGATTTGATTATACCAAGAGGTAGCAAAAACCTTATCAACTATGTAAGAGACAACGCTAAAGTTCCGGTTATTGAGACAGGTGCTGGTATTTGCCACGCTTATTTCCACTCTGACGGAGATATTGAAAAGGGTAAAAATATTATCTTTAATGGGAAAACTCGACGAGTTTCGGTTTGTAATGCAATTGACTCGGTTATTATCGATAAAAACAGAGTGTGCGATTTAGCTGATTTGTTTGAGCCTTTGAAAGATAAAAATGTTGTTGTTTATGCTGACGATATGGCATACTCGGCTCTTGACGGTAAATATCCCAAAGAGCTATTAATGTGTGCAAACGAGAACTCTTGGGGTACGGAGTTTTTGGACTATAAATTATCGGTGAAATGTGTTGATGATTATCAAGAGGCTGTTGAACATATTGCTAAATACTCGTCAAAACATAGTGAGGCTATTATTACTGAAAATGAATTGATAGCTGAACGCTTCAGTAAAGAGGTTGATGCTGCGTGTGTTTATTGCAATGTTTCAACTGCGTTTACCGATGGTGGTCAGTTTGGCTTTGGTGCGGAGATTGGTATTAGCACTCAAAAGCTACACGCCAGAGGCCCTATGGCTTTGAACGAGATTACAAGTTATAAATATATTATAAAGGGAGATGGTCAAGTTCGCATTGATGGCACTCCTCAAAAATGTTGTGTATAAATTTATCAGATATGAGACATTTTACTAATGTAAAAGATTTAGGAGATTTAAAAGAGGCTCTTAAAGAGGCGTTTGAGGTTAAAGCTAACCGCTTTGGTTATAAGGAGTTAGGTAAAGACAAAACCCTTATAATGATATTTTTTAATTCAAGTTTAAGAACACGTTTGAGTACTCAAAAAGCTGCCATGAACTTGGGTATGAATGTTATGGTTTTGGACATTAACCAAGGGGCTTGGAAGTTGGAGACTGAACGCGGTGTTATTATGAACAGTGATAAGAGTGAACATCTTTTGGAGGCTATCCCTGTTATTGGTTGCTACTGCGATGTTATTGGTGTACGTTCATTTGCTAAATTCGAAAATAAAGAGGATGATTACGAAGAGAAGATTATCTCTCAATTTATCAAATATTCGGGACGTCCGGTATTTAGTATGGAGGCTGCGACAAGACACCCTCTTCAAAGTTTTGCCGACCTTATTACTATTGAGGAATACAAAAAAACTGAGCGTCCGAAAGTTGTTTTAACCTGGGCTCCTCACCCTAAAGCTCTTCCTCAAGCTGTTGCAAACTCGTTTGCAGAGTGGATGAACGAGACTGATTATGAGTTTGTAATTACACACCCAAAAGGATACGAACTTGATCCTAAATTTGTTGGTAAAGCAAAAGTTGAGTACGACCAACGCAAAGCGTTTGAGGGAGCAGATTTTATTTATGCTAAAAACTGGTCGGCATACGAAGATCCTAATTATGGACAAATTCTAAATCAAGACCCTGATAGGACCGTGGATGCCGAAAAGATGGCTTTGGCAAATAATGCATATTTTATGCACTGTTTGCCTGTTAGACGCAATATGATTGTTACGGATGATGTTATTGAATCTCCTCAATCGATTGTTATACCAGAGGCTGCCAATCGTGAAATTTCAGCTCAAGTTGTTTTGAAGAAAATTTTGGAAGGTCTTAAATAAATCTGGTAAGAATTAACGCAAAAAGGGGGTACTTACAAGTACCCCCTTTGCATATATTTTTTGAATTATTATAGGTTTGCCTCTATTTTGCCTTTGATTTCGGCTTTTGATGCTGAGCCAACTATTTTATCAACCAACTCTCCTCCTTTAAAGAATAGAATTGTTGGGAGACTGCGTACTTTATAATTTTCAGTCAAATCGTAATTATCTTCGGTATCACACTTTCCTATTATTGCTTTTCCTTCATACTCTGTTGCAAGTTCTTCAATTGTTGGAAGCATACCCTTACAAGAGCTGCACCACTCTGCCCATAAATCTACTACTACCAATTTATCGTTTGATAGTAACTCTTGGTAGTTACCATCGGTAACCTCTAATGCCATAATTATTCTTTTTTTTATTTTTCCGAAGACTACTTTCACGAATGAGAGCCCCTTCGGAACGAAGCCTCAAACGCTTTTTGTTTTATGTTCACAAATTTATATATATATTTTTATATTGCAACGAATTATTGAATTAAGTTTTCAACATTATAATTAATCTGATATAAATTCTTCTTCCATAACCTCCTCTTGAGTATCTTCAGCTCGCTCTATAATTCGACCATTTACCTTAACGGATACTCCGTCAATTGCTTCGAGCACCGATACCAATTCCTTATCGATTTTCACTCTCTTCGAGCGAGAATATAGTGGCACGCTATAGTTTTGACTCTTATCGATGATTTCAAATCGCAACTCTCCTGTTCCTCCAATATACTTGTTAACAACCTCGTTTACAGCTGTCGCTTTTGAGGAGTCGAAGTTTTGAGAATCAACGACTATGGTAATATCTTTTATACTTCCTGCCATAGCCTCGTCCATCAACGATATTCTTGATATT
>JAZONU010000234.1:0-5738 GCA_045654605.1 Candidatus Caccoplasma sp.
GTTGAATGAAGAATAATACCCTCCTCTGTCACTCCTACAATACCGCCAAGACAACTACCTATAATATCTGTATTAAATACCGATGTTTTATCAATTGTCCCATAACTTTTTGCGACAATACCTCCAACGTAAACACCCTCAAGAGTAGAATTATACACCATTGCGTTTACTACACTTCCATTGTTTACAGCTACAATACCTCCTGCGTATTTACCTTTAAGAGTCACATTGGCTACCGATGTATTTTCCACAACACCATTATTAGTACCCACAACACATGCAACTGTGGCACGCTCTGCAATCAAGTTGATATTTTTTACAACAATATTGCTAATTGTCCCATTGTTCACAACTGCAACCGTAGCAATATTAGCAGGCTCTACACTATTATCAACATTTGAGAATCCGTCAAGGGTAAGATTTTTTATTACTCCTTTATTTTCAGCAAATAGAGCAGCACCACATTTTGTAGTGCTATTAACTGAAATTCCTTTTATAGATCTGCCATTACCATCGTAAACACCAGCAAACGAAAATGTTGTTGATAAATCTATGATAGTTCCTGCTAAATCTTTTACATCAAATTTTAGACCAATAGGCATAAAGTTCTCTTCAGACGAAAAGTCTATATCAGAAAGTTGTGATAAGAATTTTCCTTCAAAAGTTTCTCCCGATAAAATACGTTTTCTAATCTCATTTACGTCATCAAGAGTCTCAATTATAAATGGGTTATCCTCTGTTCCATACTCCCCTTGTTTATAGAAATATGTATTTACTCCTCCTAAATAGCAAGGAATAGGATAACCATTGTTGGTTATATCGCTACCCCAAAGCTCTCCTGTAGCACTCTCCATTATAGTAAAAACATTACCTGATATTGTGTTGTCAGTAAAGTATTCTACGCTACGTTTTGTCTCTCCGTCTGTAGTTGGAAATCCTTGAAGAGCAGAGCCCTCTAACCACAAAACATTAGCTCCATCCATTTCTCCCTGAGCATCTACTTTTGCTGCAATAGCATATCCTCCAGAAATATTCCCTATATTGAAACTATTAGTAATATTTCCATAGTTGGCTGTAGCCTTGTATTCGCCCACAAGACCTGCGCGTTTTATACTATTTGATGTAGCAGTTATATTTCCATGGTTATAACATTTTTTTTATAAGATAACCTGTCTGACCAACAATACCTCCTATATACTATTCGTTTGATGGAGTAACACTTGTTGCATTTATAGCACCGAAATTTCCGCAGAATACAACATTATTGGTGGTAGTACCAACTACACCTCCCACGTAAGTGGTTTTGCTACCAGTAATAGTAATATCTCCGTAGTTTACACATTTTGATATTGAATTAGTCATTTCGCCAATAATACCGCCTATGTTTTTTGCTGTACTATTGCTTATATTTCCATAGTTAATACAATTATCAACTCCATGAACTTTTGCTGAGATACCTCCGACACTATAATCTTTACCTCCGCTAATATCCATTCTATTTACACAATCTACTACATCTACAACTGTTCCATAGGCACATATACCACCAATATATGAACCATTGGCGTCCGAAATACAACCTTCAGTTGAACAGTTCTTAATAGTAAATTTTGAACTCGACTCTTCACGACCTACAATACCTCCAACGTATGTACCATTTGAGCCATTTCCTTCAATAACTCCTTTAAAAGAGCAGTTTGCCACCAATTGTACACCATCGCTTTCAAAAGATGTTCCATGTACGTATGCAACTACACCTCCTGTGCATTTAGAACCCTTTACAATGTAACTATCTTTTACATTTAGATTCTTAATACTACCATGTTTTAGGTCGCCAAATAGTCCGTTGTATGAGTACTCTTTATTTATATATACACCACTAATAGTATGCCCCTTTCCGTCAAATATCCCCTCAAAACTATCGTTATAAAATACTCCATACTCTCCGGCAGGAACCCATTGCTGTGCTGAAGTATTAATCTCTCCGTTTTCATTAATAACCCAATCATTGAGTTTAATATCAGCTGCTAGCTCTACATATTTATTCTTATATGCAGCTCCTGTTGAGTGATTGTTTACATAATAAGCAAAGTTTGCCAACTCTTGTGCAGTACTGATTATATATGGTTTTTCTTTACTTCCATCACGTAGTTTAGTATCAGTTATACCGGTAGGATCCTCAATTGCAGATACAGGATAACTCCAACTTGCAGACTGAACATTAATTATCACACATAATAATAAACAAACTGATAAAATCTTTTTCATATTTGCAGATTTAAACTACTTATCTCTGACAACAAGACATCGAGTACTTTTGAAGTACTCGATGTCCTGTTTAGTATTAATTAAATTCATTGACAATAAATTTAATATTATCAACTTTTAGCGTTTTGCTCTCTGTTTTGCTCTTTCTCTCATTAACGCCTCTTGACGTTTTTGAGCCTCTTCTAATCTTGCCATAAATCCGCTTTTCTTACGAGGTTTCTTTTGATTCTCTTTTAATTTTGCCAAAACTTTTTCCTCGTTTACAAATTTACGGAATGCAAATGTTTGAAGAATTGTTATCAATAATGACACAAAATAATAATAGCTCAAGCCTGATGCATAGTTATTGAAGAAAACCAAGAACATTACAGGCATCAAATACATTATCCACTTCATTCCTGGCATTTGAGATCCTGATGCCTGATTTTGCATATTAATTTTTGTATATATAATGTTTGTTATTGTCATTAACAAACAGAATAAGCTTAAATGGTTGCCGAATATCCAAGAGATAATAGGGATATTTGCATCCCATGTTAATACTGCATCATAAGATGACAAGTCATCTGCCCATAAGAAAGACTCTCCTCTTAACTCTATTGAAGATGGGAAGAATGCAAACATTGCAATGAGGATAGGCATCTGTAACAACATTGGCAAACATCCACTCATAGGACTTGCTCCTGCCCTACTGTACAACTCCATTGTTGCTCTTTGACGTTCTAATGCTCTCTCTTTTCCAGGATATTTGTTATTTATCTCCTCAATTTGAGGACGTAACACTCTTATTTTTGCTGTTGACATATATGATTTATATGTTAACGGCAATATTATTATCTTTATGATTATTGTAAGCAATAGAATTATTATTCCATAGTTTCCAATAAATTTACCTAAGAATGTAAATACTGGTATTACAAGATATGTATTTATCCAACGGAATAATGTCCAACCCAATGGCACTAATTCATCAAGATTTAATTCATCCTCTTCGCTAACTCCTGAATCGTAAGATTTTAATAGTGGATATAGGTTTGGTCCAAGGAATAATTTAAAAGATGGACCTACATTGTTTAATGGATTGTAAGTAAACGATGTAGTTGCATTATATACTTTCAAATATGAAGGATCATCTTTAAGTACATTAGAGTATAATTGAGCTCCATTTAATTTGTCATTAGCAATTAAAACTGTTGAGAAGAATTGATTTTTAAATCCAATCCATTTAAGTCCTAATTGAAGATTTTCAGAGTCCTCCTCCGATTCTGACAAATTCTCTACATCAGATCCTGCTCTTTTATAATATATAGCACTATTTCGTTCCTCGAAATCACGACCTTTCTCTTGACTACGCAATCTTTGTGCCCATACAAAATCGATATTTGTTATGTTATTGGGCAATATTCTTTCCATCCCTTTTTGAGTTACCTCAACATCTAACATATAACTATTAGATGGCAATGTGTATTTAATATTGAATTGCGCAGAGTCCGCTAAAATTGACATCACCAATGTTGAATCGGATGTTTTATTTGAGGTAAAATACAAATCTTTTGTATTGACAACTCTTCCAGAAGGTTTAAAGATAAAACCAAAGTTGTTATCCTTTTCGTCAAATAAGACTAATGGTTTATCATCGTATCGCGAGTACTCTTTTAGTCTTGCTTTACTCAACATACCACCTTTGGTATCAAATTGCAACTCAACTAAATTGTTTTCAAGAGTTATCTTTTCAGACTCGCCATTAGTTAAACTTGCAAATGCACCATATTGTGATTTAATTTTTGCTTCTTGTGCCAAAGAATCCATTGGCTCTTCAACTACCACAGGTTGTATATCTGTAGCCTTTTGCTCTACTTTTGCTTGTGCTTCAGCAATACGAGCCTGAGCTATCTCCTCCTCTGATGGTTGTTTTAGCCATGAATAACCAAAAAGTAATCCTGCAATAAGAAGAAATCCTATTATCGTGCTTCTATCCATATTTCTTTTTTGTTTTGCGTATTTTATCGTTTACTATTTTCTATTGCTGCTTTTATAAAGCCCATAAATAATGGGTTGGGATTTAATACAGTACTATTGTACTCAGGATGATATTGTGTTCCTACATACCATTTTAGCGATGGTATCTCAATAACGTCAACCAATCCTGTTTCTGGATTTTCTCCAACACACATCATTCCTGCTTTCTCAAACTCATTACGGTATGCACTATTGAATTCAAATCTGTGGCGATGACGTTCTTTAATATCTAATATTCCGTATGCCTCAGCAACCTTTGAGCCCTCTTTCAACTTACAGTCGTACTCTCCTAAACGCATTGTTCCACCAATGTTTAGAACATTTTTTTGCTCCTCCATCAAATCAATAACATTGTGTTTAGTGTTTATCTCAATTTCTGTTGAGTTAGCATCTTTATATCCTAATACGTTACGTGCAAATTCTATTGCCATACATTGCATTCCTAAACACAAACCTAATGTAGGCATATCGTTTTCACGAGCATATTTTAGAGCTATGAATTTACCATCTACTCCTCTTTGTCCAAATCCTGGTGCAACAATAACTCCATCCAAGTCTTTCAATTGCTCTTCAACATTAGCCTCTGTAATGTTTGCAGATTGAATCATTTTCAAAACGACTTTACGATCGTTATATGCTGCTGATTGAGTTAATGCCTCTGTGATTGATTTGTATGCATCTTGCAACTCTACATATTTTCCGACTATACCAATTTTTACAGTCTCTGTTGCATTTTTGAAGCGATTTACAAAGTCATTCCATCCTGTTAAATCAGAAGGATTTTTTGAGTAATCTACTCCTGTTTTTTGCAATATTGTTTCATCAAGCTTTTGCTCTTGCATCTTCAATGGAACCTCATAAATTGAAGGTACATCAATTGATTGTACAACAGCATCAGGAGAAACATTGCAGAACAAAGCAACTTTGCGACGGATATCTTCATCTAAATTATGTTCGGTTCTTAAGACCAAAATATCTGGTTGAATTCCCAACTCTTGCAATTTTTGTACGCTATGTTGTGTTGGTTTTGTTTTTAACTCTTTTGCTGCAGATATAAATGGAACATAAGTCAAGTGAATACACAAACAGTTTTTACCCAACTCCCAACGCAATTGACGTACAGCCTCCAAATATGGCAATGACTCCATATCTCCCACTGTTCCTCCAATCTCGCTAATTACAAAATCGTAACCCTCTTTTTTACCAAAATGTTTTACATTTCGTTTAATCTCATCTGTGATGTGAGGAATTACTTGCACAGTTTTTCCCATATAGTCGCCTCTTCTCTCTTTATCCAAGACAGTTTGGTAGATACGACCTGAAGTTACGGTATTTCCACGAGTAGTTTTAATGTCGGTAAAACGCTCATAGTGTGCTAGGTCAAGGTCCGCTTGACGTCCATCGATTGTTACGTAGCACTCTCCGTGCTCATATGGGTTCAATGTCCCCGG
>JAZONU010000235.1:0-4440 GCA_045654605.1 Candidatus Caccoplasma sp.
ACCATTACCTTTGGAAACGACTTGCATTGCCACATCGTTTTCTAATTTATAGAATGGAACCTTATTTGATACAGCGTACATATTTCCCGATACTTGGATTTGCGATATATCATCGGGTAACTCCTCAGTATAAACACCTCCATACTGCAAAAATTTACTTATTGACTTTCTCTCTTGATCCAATAACTCGGCATACGTTACAGTTTTATTACAACTACATAACGATATATATATCAATGAAACAAATAGTGCTATTACTCCTTTAAAAATACTCTTTTTCATCGGTTATTTATAGTATTTATGTATTTGACTTTTTAATAAAGTTACAGCCTCTTCCATTGTCCCGAAGAATTCTCCTCCGGAGGCATTCTTATGCCCTCCTCCATTATACAATTCAGAAGCAATTATGTTTACAGGATTATCTCCAACTGATCTCAACGACACCTTAACATAGTTATTCTCTTCTCTAAAAAAGATAGATATATTTACACCCTCTATACCCAAAGGCTGATTTACCAATCCTTCTGTATCACCCTTTTGGTATGAGTAACGATTTAGCTCAGCTCTTGATAGTGTTATGATGGCAACTCCTCCGTCTAATATCTCCATCTTATCCGATATTGCATAAGAGTTCAATTTTAGTTTATTGATTGTTGATGTATTACATACTATCTTATATATCTCATCTTTATCAATACCATATTTTAACAACTGCGATATTGCAATATATATATCCGAATCGTTTGAGTTATATGAGAAGTTACCTGTATCGGTCATCATTCCCGTGTATATAGCCTCTGCTTCCGCTTTAGTGATTTTAATATCCAAGCCCAATTGAGTCAATACCTTATAAACCAAAAGTGATGTTGACGATAGGTGTGGATACGAAATGACTAAGTTACAAAAATCAGAGGGATTGATGTGGTGATCAATCATAACCTTATAAGCAGATGCGTTTTCAATTGCACTTTGCATCAAATCAACCCTTTTAGGTTCATTAAAATCTAAACAAAATAGGGTATCTGCTTCAGCTATAATTCTATCACACTTCTCTTGATTTTCCTTATATATTTTTATATCATAAGCACCTTGCAAAAACATTATGGATTTTGGTAAGGAATCGGGCATTATAACCTCGACATTTCGTCCTATCTTCCTCAATACTCCACTCAATGCTAAAGAGGAACCAACAGCATCTCCGTCTGGAGCTACATGAGCTACCACAACTACATTCTCACTCTCCCCTATTGCATTTATCAATAGCTGTTTTTCCTGTTCCGATATGATATTATTCAACATTAATGTACTCTTAACCATAGTTAATGCGAAGATACTACATTTTTGGCATAACCTTTTAAAATTTAATTACTAATTTTGCATATATAACTATTTTTAATTTACAAAAGATGAAAGAGAGAAGAGAAGTTCAGTTAAAAGCTTTTGAAAGGTTGCTTGATGTTATGGACGAACTCCGAGAGAAGTGTCCTTGGGACAGGAAGCAGACAAACGAAAGTTTAAGAGCAAACACAATTGAAGAGACATACGAACTTTGCGAGGCTATTATAAATAACGACGATATAAATATAAAAAAGGAGTTAGGCGATCTACTGTTGCACATTGTGTTTTATGCTAAGATTGGTAGCGAAAAAGGGGCTTTTGATATTGCTGATGTATGTGACGCTCTTTGCGATAAACTCATATTCCGTCACCCTCATGTTTTTGGAGATGCAGTAGCAAATAGTGCAGGACAAGTTGAGAAGAGTTGGGAAGAGATTAAACTAAAAGAGAAAGGTGGAAACAAAACAGTTCTTGCAGGTGTTCCCTCCGCTCTACCCGCTCTTGTTAAGGCTTACAGAATACAAGACAAAGCTCGCAATGTTGGCTTTGATTGGGAAAATCGTGAGGACGTTTGGAAAAAAGTTCGCGAAGAGATTAGCGAATTTGAAACCGAAATTACGAATGGAGATGCAGACAAAATTGAGGCAGAATTTGGAGACCTTATGTTCTCTCTCATTAATGCTGGACGACTATATAAGATTAACCCTGAAAATGCACTTGAACGCACCAACCAAAAATTTACTCGTCGCTTTAACTACATTGAAAAACGCCTAAACGAAATGGGTAAAACATTCAAAGAGTCAAATCTTGAAGAGATGGATGCTCTTTGGAATGAGGCGAAAGAGAGTTGTTAGTTTTTAGTTAAGATTAGAAACGTTAAAGTCTTTAAGGACATTAGAGTCATTAGAATAATTGAACATAAAAAACACAGTGTTGTTTCAACGACAATTCTGTGTTTTTCTATAAAATAATATCTACAACTACACATAGGGAGTCACCAGCCAACAACTAAAAACTAACAACTAAAAACTAAACTCCTACGAAACTCTGCACATGTTATTGCAGTTGCTACAGCTACGTTAAGAGATTCTACTGTTTCGCTATTTGCAGGATATGGGGGGAGTAATATTTTATGGGTTACAACAGCCTCTATCTCTTTTGATATTCCATTGCCTTCGTTACCCATAACAATAACTGCATTATTAGTTATAGCGGTATTGTAGATATTCTCTCCATCGAGGAATGTTCCATAGATAGGCTTATTTATTGTTTGTAATATCTCTACAAGATTGACATACACAACCTTTACTCTCGCCAATGCACCCATTGTAGCCTGTATGGTTTTGGGGTTATAAATATCGGCACAACCCTCACTACAAAGTATTGTATCAATGCCGTACCAATCTGCCACACGAACAATTGTTCCTAAATTGCCAGGGTCTTGTACACAATCTAATGCCAATACCAATTTTTCTTGTAACTCTTCTGAAGAGACAGTTGCTTTGGGCATTTCATATACTGCAATTACATTTTGAGGCGACTGCATAAGCGAGGCTTTTGCTATCTCCTCGTGTGTAGCCTCAATTACCTCTCCGCATAAGGTTGTGTTGTGAGCATTAATCCAATCTGGAGTTGCTACTAACAATTTACACTTAAACAATGAGAGTGTATCGCCAACTAATTTATCGCCCTCTGCAATAAACAACCCTTGTTCATATCGCTCCTTTTTTTGAGATAGCGATCGTATAAATTTTATTTTTGCTTTACTCAACATTGTTTTTTTATTTGTTTATGCGAAGATAATACTTTTTTGTTTATAATTTTGTATATAAACTTAGATTCTATTTAATAGATACCCAATGATTGTTATTGCTGATAGCGGTTCAACAAAAGCTGATTGGTGCTTTGTTGAAAATGGTACTGTAAGAGAGAGAGTAGTTTCAAATGGCATCAACCCATACTTTGAGACTATTGATGATATTATTGCTGAAGTAAAATCGGTATTCGCAAGATTTTATTTTGGAGAGATAATATCTAATATATACTTTTATGGTGCTGGTTGCACTCCCGACAAAAGTGATATTGTAAAATATTGCATTTCAAAGGTTGTTGGAGATAACGTTTTGGTTGAAGTTAACTCTGACCTATTGGGTGCTGCCCGAGCTTTATTTGGCAGAGAGAGAGGTATTGCATCAATTCTTGGCACAGGCTCTAACTCATGCTACTACAATGGAGAGTATATTGAAAAGAATATCTCACCTTTAGGTTTTATTCTTGGCGATGAGGGTAGCGGTGCTGTCATTGGCAAACTATTTATTGGGGCTTTACTAAAGAATCAATTTGGAGAGAATTTTAAGTATCAATTTTTATCGGAATGTAGCCTCTCTGCCGAAGAGATAATTGACAGAGTTTATCGCAAACCTTTCCCCAATAGGTTCTTGGCTTCACTCTCTCCTATTATAGCAAAATATGTTTCAGACGAGAGAATATACTCTCTTATTCTAAATTGCTTCAAAGAGTTTTTCAAACGCAATGTTATGCAATATGACTACATGAACTTAAATGTTTCATTCATTGGTTCTGTAGCTTTCCACTACAAAGATATTTTAACAGAAGCAGCCAAAGAGTTTGGCATTAGAATTAATAAAATTGATGTTTCGCCCATTAATGGATTAGTGGAATACCATAAAACACCCTCTCCTAACACCATTTAGACCTATTAGTCAAATTAGACCAATTAGCTCAATAAAAAAAGTGAGGCAGAAATTCTGCCTCACTTAAAGTTGATATTATTTTTTGTTTCGTCTTTGTTGCTAAAAACTAACAACTAACAACTATTTTACAATTACCTTAGCAACTTTGTCTGCAACTTTTACGATGTAAACTCCTTTTTCCATTGCTATTGTTGCTTTCTCAGATACTGTTTGCTCTGATACTAATACTCCGGCAATTGAGTAGATTGATGCTGTTGCTGTTTCTGCTACCTCAACTACGATACCACCTGCTACAGCGTAAACGTTAGTTTCTGTTGCTTCTGCGTTCTCAACACCTGAGTACTCTCCTGTAAACTCAGCTACTACATGAATTGCTTTTTCTACCGGC
>JAZONU010000236.1:0-4340 GCA_045654605.1 Candidatus Caccoplasma sp.
CGTCAATTGGATATGGTACGCAGTATGGTTGATATGTACAAAGAGAGCGGATGGTTGCCACGTTGGGAGTTGTACGGACGCGAAACATACGTAATGTCGGGCGACCCTGCAATACCCGTAATTGTGGATACATGGTTAAGAGGATTAAAAGATTTTGATGTAGAGGCGGCATACGAAGCAATGATAAAATCGGCAACCACACCCGGTAAAGAAAATCTATTACGCCCCGACTGCGACCCATACAACGAAAAAGGATATATCCCTTACGGAATTTTTGCAGCTGACCTTTCGGGCGACAACTCAGTTTCTCGCTCATTGGAGTACTATGTAGCAGACTTTGCTCTATCGCAACTTGCAAAAGATTTGGGTAAGAAAGAAGATGCAGAGTTCTATTACAACCGTTCGTTGGGATATAAAAAATACTATTGTAAAGAGTTCGGAACATTGCGTCCTATAACCGAGGATGGTAAATTCTTATCTCCATTCAATCCAAAACAAGGCGAGAACTTTGAACCATCTCCGGGCTTTCACGAAGGAACAGCTTGGAACTACACCTTCTATGTGCCACACGATATTCAAGGTTTGGCAAAACTTATGGGTGGTAAAAAGAAATTTGTAAACAAATTGCAGATGGTTTTTGACGAAAAACTATACGACCCTGCAAACGAACCAAACATCGCTTATCCATATATCTTCTCAGCATTCAAAGGCGAGGAGTGGAGAACCGACAAAGAGGTGCAACGCCTACTTGCTACACACTTTACCAATACACCTGACGGAATACCTGGAAATGATGATACAGGAACAATGTCGGCGTGGGCAGTATTCAACATGATGGGATTCTATCCCGATTGTCCTGCAAAAGCAGAGTACACCGCAGTTGCACCAATATTCGACAAGATAACTCTTACTTTGGACAAGAGATACTACAATAACGACAAAGTGGTTATCACAACCGAAAAATGCACACCTGATGCAAACACAATCAGTTGCATCAAAATTGACGGCAAAAAGGTTAGTGGAAGAAAACTAACTCACGATCAGATAGTAAATGCAAAAGAGATTAAGTTTGTATTGGTAAAAAAGTAACAATTTAAAACTTTAAATATCGAGAGCGGAGAGATAGAAAAAATATCTTTCCGCTCTCTGTTTATTAATGTTTTGTAATATTAAAATTATATTGTATATTGCAATCGAAAAGGTTAATTCTATAGAAAGGAGGTTTTTATGAAAATATGTAAGTTATATTTAGTGATAGTTATATTGATGCTATCAAATTCTTTTACCAAAGCAAATAACGAGCTACCACGAGGTATTGACTTGGGAGAATATGCCTTTGGAATTCCTGTAGGGCAATTGGGGTTTAATAGTATTTCTGAATATACTCTTTCATTTTGGATGAATGTAAAAGAATTCAATCATACTACTGAGAATAATGGAGGTGGAACTAATTTTGTGAATATAAGGAATGTGTATGCTTCCCCTACTTTATCTGATTGGGGATATATGTGGTCTAATATTGGACATAATAGTGTAGATTTTGAAGATTTAGTCTCTATAACTCTTAGAGATGGGTCTAATTTTATGATATCTACTCAATTAACACCTGAGCCTGTTTACCTTAAAGAATCAGAATGGAGATATTTTACTTTCGTCTTTGATACTACAACGGGAAAAATAAGTTCAAATGTAACAAGGGTGACTCTGTATATAGACGGTGTTGCTACACATCAAGTTGCAAGAACCCAAACACACCCTTGGGATAATAATTCTGTACTTATGATAGGAGGGCGAAGTCTTGCAACTTCGCCTCTAGATGCCTATATTGATAAAGTACAACTTTACAAGAAAGCATTTACTCAACCAATGGTTTGTCAGAGTAAGAATGCACCGATATTGGATGACGAATCACTTTTAGGATATTGGGACTTTGAAGATGGTTGTGTTACTGATGCAGAAGGTTTTATGCAAGCAGATAATGGAACAATAAAAGCTACAATGTATAACATACTAAAAGAGTCAGATAGTTTTTATGCTTTTTCATGTGGCGATGAAATAAAACCTTTTACCTTTGGTGAGGGTGTAGATCCAGAATCTGTTATACAGGGAGTTGAGGAAAGTATCACAGAGGTTAACAAATCCAAAGCATTTGTGTCAAACGAAATATTGAACATCGAAAATGCAGGAGGCATAAATTCGGTAGTGGTTTACGATGCAACAGGCAAAGTTATAACTTCAGTTAATGCAAATGGTGCAACATCTACTCAAATTGCATTGCCTTTAACCATTAAGGGTGTGATAATGGTTAAGGTAAACAACGAGGTTGTGAAGGTGATAATTTAAATATCAACAAAAATAGTTTTATTTAGTCCCAGTTATAGAGGCAGAGCCATAGGCTTTTGCCCCTATTTTGTTTTTTGGGGATAAATCTTAAATAAATTTCACAATTTTCTTCTAATTCTTTTTTTTATAAAAAATATATTTATATTTGGGGAGATTAATATTAACTATTAAAAACTATTAGGGTATGAAACGTGTATTATATTTATCAATGGTATTAGCATTGTTTATAGCCTCAAATATCTCTATATATGCCCAAACAGAAGAAAATATAACCCTACCCGAAGTATTCCCTACTGAAGATGCAGTTTGGGTAATAGAAGTAGAAACACAAGCAGAAAGATCTTGGGCAAATCCAGAAACAGGGTTATGGTATGATATATATTATACATACTACACATATTATTTAGAAGGGGATACTATTATGAATGAGAAAAAATACTCTAAATTATATGTAAAAGACATACAAAATAATATAGATTATGTGTATGTGGGAGGAATAAGAGTTGAAGGTGAAAAAGTTTATTTTGATCCTACTGACTTCGATAAAAATACTTTACATATGATTACAGCAGGAATGTCTCACATATTTGAAGGAGAAGGAGTGTTTGATGAGTTTTGTCTGTATGACTTTTCTTTGAATGAAGAAGATGAGTTTATTACAGTAAGCATTGCAGAAGGAATAGGAACTCCATATTGTACACCTTTTGAATTTAACATTGATTGGGGTCCCTATATTCAAGAAGAATGGATAAAAGGAATAGGTTCAAAATTTGGTTTATGGTATGATAGGATTGCATATACGACAGGACTGTCTTCATCTTACACGATATATTCTCTTCATTCTTTCCACTACAAAGGCAAACAATTTTACCCAGCAGAAGAATCAGGTATTAACGAAAGTATTGCAGATACACCAAAAGCCAAAGCATACGTCTCAAATGGAGTGTTATATATTGATAACGCCGAAGGTATCAACTCAGTAGAGATATATGATACAACAGGCAAAATAATAACCTCAGGAACATACAATAACGCTTCAGTTCAAATTTCATTGCCATCAACCCTTAAAGGAGTGATAATGGTTAAAGTAAACAATGAGGTTGTGAAGGTTATTTGCGATTAAAATGAGAAAAATTGCAATAAATAAAAACTATAGGGGGCGGAGAGAAAATTATCTTTCCGCTCACTTTTTGTAATATAAACAGATTATTGTAATTTTGCACTTTGTAATTATTCTTAGAATAGAAAATACACAATATAACTATGGCAGAATTAAAAAATCTAACAAAAAGAGGCGAGAACTATTCGCAATGGTACAACGAACTTGTTGTTAAAGCTGACTTGGCAGAGCAATCAGCAGTTCGCGGTTGTATGGTTATCAAACCTTACGGATACGCAATTTGGGAGAAGATGCAACGTCAATTAGACGATATGTTTAAAGAGACAGGACACGTTAATGCATATTTCCCATTGTTAATCCCAAAATCGTTCTTGAGCAAAGAGGCAGAACACGTTGAGGGATTTGCAAAAGAGTGTGCCGTTGTAACACACTATCGCTTGAAAAACTCAGAGTTTGGACAAGGTGTAACTGTTGACCCTGCTGCAAAATTGGAGGAGGAGTTGATTATTCGTCCAACATCAGAGACAATCATCTGGAATACATATAAAAACTGGATACAATCTTACCGCGACCTTCCAATTCTTTGTAACCAATGGGCTAACGTAATGCGTTGGGAGATGCGTACTCGTTTGTTCCTTCGTACTGCAGAGTTCTTGTGGCAAGAGGGACACACTGCTCACGCAACTAAAGAGGAGGCTGAGGAAGAGGCAGTAAAAATGTTGAATGTATATTCTACATTTGCCGAGAAATATATGGCTATGCCGGTTATCAAAGGAGTGAAATCGGAGAGCGAGAAGTTTGCAGGTGCTGTAAACACTTACACAATTGAGGCATTGATGCAAGATGGTAAAGCTTTGCAATCGGGAACATCTCACTT
>JAZONU010000237.1:0-1775 GCA_045654605.1 Candidatus Caccoplasma sp.
TACATCGTTAGTTACTACAGGATATTTTGTTTTAAATAGTTGTAGATATGATTGTGTTGTTGCTCCTGAAATTTGCAAACATGAACCTCCGAACCATGCATCGTCCCAAGTGAACTCAGCTGTCATATCAGTTGATGCATCGCTTGCATTTTTACCCATAAAGTTCTTTGTCCACCACCAACGCCATGTTGGCAAGAAGTCTTGCATACCCAAGTTATACCACTCTTGGTCGAATGTTGTCTCACCCTCCTCTTTGAAGAACATACCATTTCCGAGGTTGAAATATGTTACAAACGGATCGGTAGCCAAGCTACCTCCATCTTGAGGAGTCAAAGTACTACGAGCTGTAATGAAACTTGAGAATCCGTGGAAGTTTGTTGCTGTTGAAGTATGACGCAAAATATCAGTAACATTAGGAGTATTTACAGGGTTGTACGACGAACCTGTAAATGAGTTCTCTGATATTAATTGATATGTTTTTTGCATTTGTTTTGGAGCAGCACCAAGTTCGCCACGAAT
Source organism: Candidatus Caccoplasma sp. (assembly GCA_045654605.1). Taxonomy (GTDB): domain Bacteria; phylum Bacteroidota; class Bacteroidia; order Bacteroidales; family G3-4614; genus Caccoplasma_A. The sequence goes on from JAZONU010000237.1 coordinate 520, forward strand.
CTCATAAATCATATTCATGTTGTGTGCACCCCAAAGACCTACTGAAATATTGTAATATTTCAACGAAGTCCAAGCTGCCGCACTACGTCCTTGATAGTCCATACCTCCATAAACATCAAATCCCGAACGTCCTTGTCCTGTAGCAGTATTTTCAGATGTTGCCAATTGGCTTGACCCCCAGTTGTAATTCAAGAAGTAAGCATCTGATACCTTCTTGCCGTTATAATGGAACCATTCAACACAACCACTATTAAGAACACTATAATCACCATAACCTCCTTGATTTGATGTAAACGAATACCACGCATTATTAAATGGCACTCCATAAGAAGCTGCATTTGAATAGCAATTACCCATTAAATTTTTAAATCCTGTCGGATCCAATAAATCCCAAGAGAATTCAGAGTTAAAGCCAATACCATCTACTCCATAATAACGAAGGTATCTTAATAGTTTATCATGTCCACCATTGATAAGAGCATTAATATTAGATCCGTGTCCGCCATCATTCTTTGATGGAGCAGAACCATATCCTACTGCAGCAACAACTCCCGAGCGTACTCCATTTTTGTGACATGCGTCAAGGAAAGCTGCCGGGGCTTGAATCATAGGAGCAGTCCAGTTTCCGTAAATATCGGTGTAACTCCACATCGAATACACCTCACCACCAAAATAATAAGCAGGAAGTCCATTCCAGTTACCATTATTAGCAACTCCAAGAGGACACCACCATAACAATTTACGATCAGGGTTAAGACTCTCTTTTACCTGTGTTCCGGTAAAAGTAAAACGCTGACGTGGTTTTACACGCGAGATAAAGAACTGTTCGTTCTCAGCATCAGAAGTTCCATTGTAAAGAGCTGTGCCAGGAGACCAGTTTTGATACGCTTGATACCACGCTTTACTACTTCCTATACTCACATATTGCTCGTGAGAAGGAATACCTTGTGCCGATGCTAAACCGCATACTGCCACAAAGAATGTAAGTAAACCTAATTTTTTCATTCTGTACAGTTTTTATATTAATAATATCTAATGTATTTATTATTTCATATTTATCAAGAGATTAGCACTTTACAAAAAAAGATACACTAAACCACCTTGCCACAAAGATAATTGTTTATTGCGGATTTACAAATTATTTTCATTTTTTAACTACTATTTTTCTTATTAGACCTATTAGTCCAATTAGACTAATTAGACTAATTAGACCTATTAGACTAATTAGACTAATTAGAACAAAAGAAGTGGAGCAT
>JAZONU010000238.1:0-5078 GCA_045654605.1 Candidatus Caccoplasma sp.
ATTAAGAATAACAGAAGAAAAAGGATTCTTTGCATTACCTTTGGAGCAATTTAATTTAGGTGTTAATCCAACACTTGCCTATTCATTTTGGTTCAAAATAAATGAAAATGGAGGAGGTGCTTACAATGAAAATAGCACCGAAACAGGTTCGCATATCTTAATAAATGCTTCTCCTGTTGATGAAAACTCTCCAATTGGCATATGGTTTGGACATCACTATGTACAGATAAATAATGGGACTTTAATTACAAATCTAAGAACAACCACTAATTGTCCTGGTCCACATTTTATTGGAGGAAATAATCCAATCCATAAAGAAGAATGGCATAATATTTTCGTTACCATGAAATATAATAATGGGCTCTATTTTGCCATATATCACAATGGAGTGAAAATTGGAGAGACAACTCCTGGTGATGGCATAACTAATTGTTCCATTATGACTTTTAAAAATAATAGTTGTATTCGTATTGGAGTACCTGGTAATTATGATACTAACATAAAACAACCATTGGATATAACTATTGATAACTTTCAATTGTATAACAGTTTTTTGGAAGAGGATGAGATAAATTCACTCTTAAATCAAAACACCCCAACTTCACTTCCCGAAGGTATTATCGGACTATGGAATTTTGAGGAGAATTCAGAAAATATGAATTACCTGATAAACGAAGTAGGTAATAATAATGAGGTGGCATTTATCGCAGCAGGAGTACCAATAGATGAAACAAATCCCATAATTCCTGATTTTACAAATGGAGTGCCAATATCATCAGGGGTAGAAGGGAATATTACACAAGATATTATAATCAAAGCATATGTTACAAATGGAGTGTTGTATGTAAAAAGCACTGAAGATATTATGACAATAAACATATATGACTCTTTAGGTAGAGAAATCTTCCCTCTAAACTGGGCAAGAGATGGAGGAGAGGCTCAAATTGCATTGTCTTCAACTATTAAGGGTATGATAATGGTTAAGGTAAATTCAGAAGTAATAAAAGTAGCGATTTAGTAATTTTAATTAATTCTACCTAATTCATATCAGGGGCAAGGTCTTATGGCTTTGCCCCTTTCTCTCCTCTGGTAATTCTTTATATGTCCTATAAGAAACTTTCAATGATTGTTAAAATCGTATAAAAATACGCATAAAAACGTATTATGCAACAAAAATCTAATATTTATAGAAAAAATAATCTAAAAATATTGCATATATATCCAATATAATAGTTATCTTTGCCTTCTCTTAAAGCTGTTATTGCTTGTAAGTAGATGAAAAATACGCCTTATATTCCTGAATGTAAGGTGATTGTAAAATTGAAAAAATATACAACATAAAGCGGTAATGAAAAATAAGATAGAGAGAATTCAAAAAATTAAGGAGATAATCTCATCTACAAAGATAGAATCTCAAGGACAATTGCTTGATATTTTAGTTGATGAGGGTTATGATTTAACCCAAGCAACTCTATCTCGCGATCTAAAACGTATGCGAATAGCAAAAGTTGGAGATGGATGTGGAGGATATTCATACATTTTGCCCGGACAAAATGTTGTAAAAGGATCGCAAGCCTCACATTCAACATCTGCTGTTCCCTCATCAAGTTGGTTTGTCTCTATCGATTTTTCGGGACAATTTTGTGTCATAAAGACTCGTCCCGGATATGCAGGAGGAATTGCTCTTGATATTGATTCCAAAGAGGCACATCAAATAATGGGAACAATAGCCGGAGATGATACAATCCTTGTTATATTGCGAGGAGGAGTCAGAAAAAAAGAGTTAATAGAAATTTTAAAAGATATAATACCTGTTATAGACTAATAATCAAATCAAGGATATGGAGGAGAAAGATAACATACAGATAATGGTTGCTGACGAGCGTCACGTACCACTTGTTGAGACAATCCTCGACACAATTGAAGCTGCTGCAAAAATCAGAGGAACAGGAATTGCTCGTCGCTCAACTGAGTATGTAAAGCAAAAGATGTTAGAGGGAAAAGTTATCATAGCTATGGATGGCGATGAGTTTGCAGGATTTTGCTATATAGAGAGCTGGAGTAATAAAAAATTTGTGGCAAACTCAGGATTGATAGTTGTTGACAAATATCGCGGACATGGATTAGCAAAACGCATTAAAACAAAATCGTTCCAAGTATCACGTGAACGATTCCCTGATGCAAAACTTTTTGGTTTGACAACAGGATTGGCAGTAATGAAAATAAACTCAGAATTAGGTTATCGCCCTGTGCCATTCTCTGAACTTACAGATGATGAGTCTTTCTGGAAAGGATGTAGCACATGTGTAAACTACGACATTCTTCAACGTACAAACCGTCGTATGTGTTTGTGTACAGGAATGTTGTATGATCCGGAGGAGCATAAAAATGATGAAGTAAAAAAATAAAAACATTATATATCATGGAAAAAGAAAAAGTAGTTTTAGCATTTAGTGGAGGATTAGATACTTCGTTTTGTGCAAAATATTTGACAGAAGAGTGTGGATACGAGTTATATACAGCAATAGCAAATACCGGAGGTTTTAATGCTGACGATTTAGCTAAAATAGAGGAGAAAGCATACAAATTAGGCTCTGTTCAACACGCATCTCTTGATATTACAGAAGAGTATTACGAGAAGAGCATCAAATATATGATATTCGGAAACGTATTACGTAACGGAACATATCCAATTTCGGTAAGTTCAGAACGTATTTTCCAAGCAATAGCAATCATCAACTATGCAAAAAGCGTAGGAGCAACATACGTAGCACACGGAAGTACAGGAGCAGGAAACGACCAAGTACGTTTTGACCTTACATTCCAAATACTTGCACCCGAAATCAAAATCCTTACACCAACACGCGATATGACTCTTACTCGTGAGTACGAAATAGATTACCTTCGCAAACACGGAATTGAGGATGACTTCAAAAAAATGGAGTACTCAATCAATAAAGGACTTTGGGGAACAAGTATCGGCGGTAAAGAGACTCTAAAAAGCGAGTTGACACTACCCGAAGATGCATACCCATCACAAATGGTAGCCGAGGGCGAGGAGCAATTGGTACTTGACTTCGTTGAGGGAGAAATCTCTGCAGTAAACGGAAAAGTTTATGACAACAAAGTTGAGGCTATTCAAGCAGTTGAGGCAATAGCATCACGCTATGCAATTGGTCGCGATATGCACATCGGTGATACAATCATAGGTATTAAAGGACGTGTAGGTTTTGAGGCTGCAGCTCCAATAATCTTGATTGCTGCACACAAAATGTTGGAGAAACACACATTGACAAAATGGCAACAATATTGGAAAGACCAAATCGGAACATGGTATGGAATGTTCTTGCACGAGGCACAATATCTTGAGCCAGTAATGCGCGACATGGAGGCATTCTTGCAAACATCACAACGCAACGTAACAGGACGCGTATTTGTTGATTTGAAACCATATCACTATGTATTGGTAGGAGTTGAAAGTAACTTCGACTTAATGAAATCAGACTTTGGCGAGTATGGCGAGGTAAACAAAGCGTGGGGTGCTGACGATGTAAAAGGATTTACAAAAATTCTTGGAAATCAAATGAAGATATATCACGCAGTACAAGCAAAAAACGGTAAAAACGAATAATAAGCAATATGATAAAAGTAGGAATAGTAGGAGGTGCTGGTTATACAGCAGGAGAGTTGATTAGATTGTTAATCAATCACCCTGATGTAGAGATAGTATTTATCAATAGTAATAGTAATGCTGGTAACCCCATAACTGACGTACATTCAGGATTATATGGCGAAACTGATTTGAAATTTACAGATCAGTTGCCATTTGAAACAAAAGACGTGTTGTTTTTCTGTACAGCTCATGGTGATACAAAAAAATTCATGGAGTCGCACACATTGCCAGAGGAGTTGAAAATCATAGACCTATCAATGGACTATCGTTTAGCAGACCCATCACACGATTTCGTATATGGATTGCCCGAGTTGAATCGCAGAAAACTTATTCGATGCAACCGAGTAGCAAACCCGGGATGTTTTGCAACAGCAATACAATTGGCATTGTTGCCACTGGCAAAAAATCTGTTATTGAACAATCCTGTGCATATCAATGCAATTACAGGAAGTACAGGAGCTGGACAAAAACCGGGAGCAACATCGCACTTCAGTTGGCGTAACGATAACATATCAATATACAAGCCTTTTACTCACCAACACTTAGCAGAGATAGGAGAGAGTTTGCACGCATTACAATCAACAGCAACCGACGAGCTCTATTTTATCCCGGTTCGCGGCTGTTTTGCACGAGGAATATTCGTAACACTATATACCGATTGCTCACTATCAGAGGAGGAGTTGTATAAGATTTATAACGAATACTACGACGATCACTCATTTACTCACGTAACTACAAAACCTGTTGACTTAAAACAAGTAGTAAATACAAATAAGTGTCTAATACATATTGAGAAAAAAGGCAATAAAGTATTAATTACATCTGCAATAGATAACCTATTGAAAGGTGCATCGGGAACAGCCGTTCACAATATGAATTTATTGTTTGGTTTAAAAGAGACAGTTGGTTTAATGCTTAAGCCATCAGCGTTTTAATATAGTTTTTAGTTGATAGTTATTAGCTTTTAGTTGAGATGAAACTATTTGTTACAAATAGTTTTGTAGAAAGGATAGATACAATTGTGATAAATTAACCCCTCCGGCTAATAGCCACCTCCCCTAATACAGGGGAGGAGTTAGGGAGGTTAAATAAAAAACTCTCCCCCTGTTTTAGGGGGAGTCCCCACAGGGGGAAGGGGTTAAAAGTTAAACTCAGATTACAGTTGTAGGAGAAATATAAATTAACCCCTCCGGCTAATAGCCACCTCCCCTAATACAGGGGAGGAGTTAGGGAGGTTAAGTGAAAAAACTCTCCCCCTGTTTTAGGGGGGAGTCCCCACAGGGGGAAGGGGTTAAAAGTTAAACTCAGATTACAGTTGTAGGAGAAATATAAATTAACCCCTCCGGCTAATAGCCACCTCCCCTAAACAGGGGAGGAGTTAGGGAGGTTAAATAAAAAACTCTCT
>JAZONU010000239.1:0-3234 GCA_045654605.1 Candidatus Caccoplasma sp.
ATCGTCATTAATTGATGGTTATACTCCAATATCATTGATAGGAGTGTATGAGGATAATCTGTTGGCGGTGGTAGATGATAATGGAGTATATAATCACGCAATAATCAATCTTACTAATTCAGATTTGACATTGACTTCAATGCCTAATGAATTTCCTATAAAAGGATTTTCTCAGCCAATAACATTTAAAAGTAAGTGGACTCAAGATCAGCTTGTAATAGCATGTGGAGAGAAGAGAGATGGCTCATTGACAAACGCAGTGTGGGGCTTTGATGGAAAGAATTGGGCAATTCTAAATAATGCAGTAAGTGGAGGATCGTTAATAACTCCCCGAACAGGAGCAGTAATGTTCACATATTACACCTATGAATATAATTCAGAAATAGACCTTCACAATAAAGTTTTGACTTACTTCATAATCGGAGGCTGGGATGGAACACAAATGACAAATGACCTATACTATACAACAAATCTTGGAGGTAAATGGAAAAAAGCAGGAGCAACATCGCCAATGGCATTACCGTCAGAGATACAACCAAGAATGGGAGCAGACGTGTTTGTCCTTGATGAAGCAGTTACAACCAAGTTATTCTCGCCCAGAAATGTTTGGAGAGATATAGAGTTATTAAATACAAGAAATATAACAAAACTGATGTCGCTAAAAAGCGAAGAGAGCCAAATAGCTCCCTATGTCTATATGGTAGGCGGTAGCAGTTCATTGCAATATAATTTTATAAATGAGGTATGGAAAGGAGTAATCTGGCGATTAACATTCCCTCCTATACCATAAAAACATACAAAAAAAAGATAAGAGATAATTTTATTTAAAAATTTACGTTCTAATAATTAAGAGAGGCATAAGAACCTTTTAAATAGACGATGAATAAAACAATACTAATAATATTATTTCTTATCACAACAACAGCAATCAGTGCTCAATCTTATAAATATGAGATTGGAGCGGGAGCAGGAATGGGATTTTATATTGGTGATGCAAACCCAAGTAAACCATTTCGCAAGCCCGGAGCAGCATTTGATATGTCGTTTAGATGGAACATCAACTATCGTTGGGCATTAAAGTGTGGGTTATCAACTGCAACAATGCGAGGCGAGAGTTCTGGACTTGGATTATATTATCCATCATCAGAAACTTACTCATTTAAGAGACAGTTAGTTGATTTGGGTGTACAGGCAGAGTTTAATTTTTTTAATTACGGAATTGGACAAAGCTACCTTAACACTAAACGAATATCGCCCTACATCTTAGCCGGAGTTGGCTTTGTGATGATACCCAAGGCGGGAGATGGATTTTATTCATTATCTCTACCATTGGGAGCAGGAGTCAAATACAAAGCAGGTAAAAGATGGAATATGATGTTGGAGTTTTCGATGCGAAAAACATTGGGAGATAAGCTCGATGGAAAAGCGTTGGACGACCCCTACAAAATAGAGAGTGCTGCACTGAAAAATACTGACTGGTATTCGTATTTGATGTTTTCAGTAACCTATGATTTTGGTCTGAAACGTCGTGTATGTAACAACATAGATTAGAAGTAATATTATAATATGACATCTTATTTACAACAGATAGACAAAAACCGATTACCCAGCCATATAGCAATAATTATGGACGGAAACGGACGTTGGGCAAAAGCTCAAGGTTTAGATCGTTCATACGGGCATAAAAAGGGAGTTGATTCGGTACGTACAGTAACCGAAGCAGCATCGGAGATAGGAATAAAATATCTTACACTATACACATTCTCAACCGAGAATTGGAATCGTCCCCAAGAAGAGGTAGATGCCCTTATGGCATTAATGGTTATGGCCATTGAACGAGAAACTCCCGATTTAATAAAAAACGGAGTGCGACTACAAGCAATTGGTAATCTAAACCGTATGCCAGAGGAGGTACGTATGCGATTAAATAAATGTATTTCTGATACAGCTCAAGGAACAGGAGTAACACTTATATTGGCATTAAGTTACTCATCGCGTTGGGAGATAGTAGAGGCTGTTAAAAATATCTCAACAAAGGTAAAAAACGGAGATATTTTAGTAGAAGATATAACAGAAGAGACAATAACCAAATCACTTACAACATCACAAATCCCAGATCCAGACCTCTTAATCCGTACAGGAGGAGAGGAACGTATAAGCAACTTTTTGATGTGGCAAATATCATATTCCGAACTATATTTCACTTCAGAATATTGGCCCGATTTTGGCAAAGAGAGCCTCTATAAGGCAATATGCGACTATCAATCTCGAGAGAGGAGATTTGGAAAAACAAGTGAACAACTATGATTTTAGAAGATATATACTCAAAATATAAAATTATTGCAGTGATGTTTTTGCTTTTGATAGGAGTTGTTTCTCCTATTCAAATGCAAGCACAATCTGCCGATACAATTACAACCCCTACAGTAAACTATTCATATCCACGAAAATATGAGATAGCTGACATCACTGTAACCGGAGCAGAGAGTTATGACGACTATGTGGTTATTGGATTTTCAGGACTGACAGTTGGCGAAATAATAACCATACCCGGAGATGAGATAACTGCAGCTGTAAAACGATTTTGGAAGCAAGGACTCTTTTCTGATGTTTCAATAACACTAACAAAGACTGTTGGAAATAAAGCGTGGATAAATATAGCTTTAACTGAGCAACCACGAGTATCAGAAGTCCGTTTTCAGGGAGTAAAGAAGAGTGATAAAGATGAATTGTCAGGGAAAATAGGTATAGCAAAAGGAGCTCAAGTTAATAAAAACATTATTGACAGAGCCGAAAAAATAATAAAGAAGTACTATGATGAAAAGGGATATAAAAATGCAGATGTAAGAATAATTCAGCATCCCGATTTATCAAAGAAAAATCACATGATAGTTGATATATATATCGACAAAAAAGCAAAAGTAAAAGTACATAAAGTATATCTTTCGGGAAATGAGGTGATAACCGAGAAGAAACTTAAACGTACAATGAAAAAAACTAACGAAAAGGGAGATATATTAAAACTATTCAAATCAAAGAAATTTATTGAGAACGAGTATAAAGGCGACCTTGATTTAATAATTGAAAAATATAACGAATTAGGATATCGCGATGCACGAATAGTATCTGATAGCGTAGTGCCATACGAAGAGAGTATGGTTGACGTATATATTCAAGTAGAGGAGGGTAAAAAATATTATCTAAGAAGCATCAATTGGGTAGGAAATACCGTAT
>JAZONU010000240.1:0-1959 GCA_045654605.1 Candidatus Caccoplasma sp.
TATTATAACTACATTGCCTCTTTTGATTATTGGTACTATTGCTCGTGCCAAATTTAAAATCAACTACTGTACTATGATGGGATTGATGAGCGGAAGTATGACTGACCCTCCAGCTCTTGCATATGCAAACAAGACTGCAAATAACGATGCTCCTGCTGTGGCGTACTCAACCGTGTATCCGCTGACAATGTTTATGCGTGTATTAACCGCTCAACTACTTATTTTGATATTTTGTGCATAAAAGAGCTGTTTAAGTGGGATAAGTTTAACTTTTTGTCTATATTTGCATATAGTCATAAATTTTGAAAGTAGATTGATATAATTAAAATATATGTTTTCAGGTATTGTAGAGGAATTCGCAACAGTTACCGCTCTTGAGGCAGACGGAACGAACTTGAACATTACAATGAAGTGTAGCTTTACCTCTGAGTTAAAAATTGACCAGAGTGTTGCCCACAACGGAGTTTGTTTGACTGTTGTTGACATTAAAGGAGAAGAGTACACTGTTACTGCTATCAAAGAGACTTTAGACAGAAGCAACTTGGGACTACTCAATGTTGGCGATAAAGTTAATGTTGAACGCAGTATGATAATGAATGGCAGATTGGATGGTCATATTGTTCAAGGACACGTTGATACTACTGCTGTTTGTACTGAAGTTAAAGAGTGTAATGGAAGTACATATTATACATTTGAATATGTGTTTGACAAAAAAATGGCAGCAGAGGGTTATATGACTGTTGAAAAGGGTTCTGTTACCGTAAATGGTGTGAGCCTTACGGTTTGCAACAGCAACGATAACTTTTTCAGTGTGGCTATTATCCCCTACACTTTCGAAAACACCAACTTCCACACATTTAAGGTTGGTACTAAAGTAAATTTGGAGTTTGATATTATTGGTAAATATATTAGCCGTCTTCAAAAATATACGGCAGAAAAATAGTTAATTATTATGAGCGATCAAAGATATAACCTTCGTGGAGTTTCGGCATCGAAAGAGGATGTACACAACGCAATTAAAAACATTGATAAGGGTATTTTTCCCAAAGCATTCTGCAAAATAATCCCTGACATTTTAGGCGGCGATGAGGAGTATTGCAACATTATGCACGCAGATGGAGCCGGGACAAAATCGTCATTGGCATATATGTATTGGAAAGAGACCGGAGATATTTCGGTTTGGAAAGGTATTGCTCAAGATGCTTTGATTATGAACATCGATGACCTTCTTTGCGTTGGTGCTACTGATAACATTTTGGTATCGTCAACTATCGGAAGGAACAAATTGCTTATCCCAGGTGAGGTTATATCGGCAATTATAAACGGAACTGACGAACTTCTTGCAGAACTTCGCGAACTTGGAGTAAATGCATACGCAACTGGTGGCGAAACTGCCGACGTTGGCGACTTGGTTAGAACTATTATTGTTGATAGTACTGTTACTTGTCGTATGAAGAGAAGCGATGTTATCTCAAACCACAACATTCAACCTGGTGATGTTATCGTTGGTTTATCTTCTTACGGACAAGCTACATACGAAAAAGAGTATAATGGTGGTATGGGTAGCAATGGCTTGACATCTGCTCGTCATGATGTATTCTCTAAATATCTTGCTGAAAAATATCCTGAAAGCTATGATGCTGCAGTTCCCGATGATTTGGTTTATTCGGGTGGTTTGAAACTTACTGATGCTATTGAGGGATTGGATATTGATGCAGGTAAAATGGTTCTTTCTCCAACTCGCACATACGCTCCTGTTATTAAAAAGATATTAGATGTAATGCGTCCAAATATCCACGGAATGGTTCACTGTTCAGGTGGTGCTCAAACTAAAGTTCTTCACTTTGTTGACAATGTTAGAGTGGTTAAAGATAATCTATTCCCCGTTCCTCCTTTGTTCAAAACTATTCAAGAGCAATCAGGTACTGATTGGAAAGAGATGTACAAAGTATTCAACAT
>JAZONU010000241.1:0-10409 GCA_045654605.1 Candidatus Caccoplasma sp.
GTAGGGATGTGGCTCCCTACCTTAAATTAAAACAATTGTTTGCAGTTTTTTATCTGTAATCTTTGAGAATGATTTGTAATCTTTGTCGTGCAAAGAATATTCTACTTTTTACGGTTCCCAAAGGTAGTTTCATGTATGCTGCTATCTCTTGATATTTATATCCTGCAACGTGCATCGAAAAAGGAACTCGATACTCGTAGGGGAATGAGGCTATGGCTTTGCTTATCTCTTTTATGGTAAAGCTACCGTCGGGAGTGTCAAAACCTGACTCTTGGGGAAGACTTAAATGATATAGGTCTTCTGTTTGGTCAACCATGGTTTGACTGCGAATAACTCTCCGATAATTATTGATAAATATATTTCTCATAATCGTAAAGGCCCAACCTTTGAAGTTGATATTGTCTATATATTTATCACGGTTATCGAGAGCTTTTAATGTTGTGTCTTGTAAAAGATCCATAGCTGACTCCCTGTCCGAGGTAAGCATATAGGCGAAATTATAGAGGTTATCTTGTATCTTTAACAATCTCTCTATAAACAAGTCATTACTCCCCTGCATTTTTACTCTTTTTTTGGTGTGTTATCAATCAAACAACTTAAAATGGATATTGTTCATTTGATATTTACAATATTCTATGATTATTTCTAATTCTGCGAATATTATGGAAAGATGTTTATTTATTTTTAGGATAGATATATTTGAGAAAAAATAGGGAGCAACAATTGTTACTCCCTATTCACTTGCGGAAAGAGGGGGATTCGAACCCCCGGTACCCTTACGAGTACGACAGTTTAGCAAACTGTTGGTTTCAGCCACTCACCCATCCTTCCTTGGTTTATGCCTTAACCTTTTGCGACTGCAAAGATAATAGCATTTTCTGAATTTGCAAATTATATTATAAAAAATATTATCTCTTTTCTTTATTATTTTAATGGATGTTCTTGTCAATAGAAAAAATAATGAAATTTTAACTTGCTGATTATTAAAGATAAAGATTTTTGTTACAAAAAAAGTTCTTAAAATATTTTGTTGGTATTAAATTTTGTGTTACTTTTGCATCGCATTTCGGAAAACGAATGCACAATAAGGGAGATTCGCTAGCTCAGCAGGTAGAGCACAACACTTTTAATGTTGGGGTCCTGGGTTCGAGCCCCAGGCGGATCACTTAAAGGAAGAGGATAACAAAAGTTATCCTCTTTTTTATTCCTGTGGCTCTCACGGAAAAGTTAACTCACAAACAGATTGCGGTCGTTGCGTATTTCTCCATTCTTCCGAAATACACGAACTCCGTTTGTTCGTTGATTTTTGTATTCTTATCTTAGTTATTTTACTTGAATACAAAAATTCGAGCCCCAGGCGGATCACAAAGTAAGGAAGCCTTCAGACGAGGGCTTCCTTTTTTTATCTACTCAACTAACTTTCTTCTGCTTAATAAAATCGAATATCTTAACCTCTATTTTTTAAAGTAGGTTTTTTGTAATTTTTATTGCTGTCTGTTATTTGTGATAATAATAATGTGGATGCTGGCGATTAATTGCAAAAGATGGTTTTGATGTTTCTGATAGAGAGAATATTCTTCTCTCTATCCTCTTTTTGCTTTTAATAATGGCTTGGCTATAGCTGCTACATAAATTAGCAGTAGGGTGGTGCGGAGTGCGTATTTAAGTACATTGTTTTCGATAGGGGTGTACATTCCTGCTACGTATAGTATTGCTGCAAGTAGGGTGTATAGCCCTATCTCTTTTAGGGGGTATTTTATTGGGTAGTAGCGTTGCCCTATGAAGTATGAGGCTATCATCATTGCAAAATAGCAGATGAATGATGCCCATGCACAGGCTACATATCCATATTTGGGGACGAAGGCTATATTTATTGCGGCAAGTATTATAAATCCGAATATTGATAGGTATGCTCCCCATTGTGTGCGGTCGGTTAGTTTGTACCATAGTGATAGGTTGAAGATTATTCCAAAGAGTACTTCGGCTATCATTATCAGTGGGACTATGTGTATGCCTTTGAAATATTCTGAAGGCATAAGGAATGATACTATATCAATGTAAAACATTACGCCAAGGAATATGAGTAACGATGTTATGATAAAGTATTTCATTGTTAAGGCGTATGTCGATTTGGCATCGCCTTGCTCATTTTTATTTTTTGCGAATATGAATGGTTCGTACGCAAAGCGAAATGCTTGTGTAAACATAACCATTACTATGGCTATTTTGAATACTGCTCCGTAAACACCTAACTCATCCATATATCCTGGACGGTCGGCGGCAAGATGGGGGTAAAACATCTTGTCGAAGGTTTGGTTCATTATTCCTGCTATTCCTAATATTAGTATGGGTAGGGAGTAGCGGAGCATGGTTCGTAATAGTTTTATGTCGAATGTGTATTTAAATCCTCGTAGTTGTGGTAGTAGCATAAGTAGTGTTGCCACTGAACTTATAAGGTTTGAAACGAAGATGTAATATACTAACTTGTCGTAACTGAAAAACCATGATATGGCTTCTGGATTGCGTTCATAGATGTAGGGACATAGCAGAAAAAAGAATAGGTTTAGTGCTATGTTCAGTGCTATATTTATGAGTTTTAGTGCGGCAAATCGGAGTGCTTTTTTTTGGTATCGCAGATAGGCGAATGGTATTGATATGAAGGCGTCTATTGCTATTATTATTGCCAACATCATTACGCACTCTTGGCCGTCGGGATATCCCATTAGTGTTGATATGGGGTTTAGAAATAGTGCTACTATTATTGTGAATAGTATTGATGTTGTGGCTATGGATATGAGTGTAGTGCTATATACACGCATAGGATTGTTATTGTTGTCGTTGGCAAAGCGGAAGAATCCTGTTTCCATTCCGTAGGTTAGGATTATTAGTAACAATGCCATATATGCGTATAGGTTTGTTACTATTCCGTAGTCTGAGGTGTTTTTCAGTACGTTTATATACAGAAATACGAAGCACCAATTTAGAAATTTGCCTAATATGCTGCTTAATCCGTATATTGCGGTATCTTTTGCCAATGATTTTAATCCTGCCATTTTTTTATAGCTCAAATAGTGTGCCTTGTTGTGTTAATGGTGTACGTCCCAAGTGCTTGTATGCGAGTTCGGTTACCTCTCTTCCGCGTGGTGTGCGTTTTATGAAGCCCTCTTTTATTAGGAATGGCTCATATACCTCTTCAAGCGTTCCTGAGTCTTCGCCTAATGCCGTTGCAATGGTGTTCACTCCTACCGGACCTCCTTTGAATTTGTCTATTATTATAGATAGTATTTTGTTGTCTATCTCGTCTAATCCAAATTTGTCGATATTGAGTGCTTCTAACGAGAATTGTGCTATGTCGAGTGTTATTTTACCACTGCCTTTTATTTGTGCAAAGTCTCGTACTCTTCGCAATAGGGCGTTTGCTATTCGTGGCGTTCCTCTACTGCGTAGCGATATTTCTGTGGCTGCCTCCTCGGTGCAGGGGACTTTTAGTATGCTTGCTGAACGTTTTATGATGTTAGCAAGTGTTTTATGGTCGTAATATTCCAAGTGGCTGTTTATTCCAAATCGAGCTCTTAGCGGGCTTGTTAGTAGTCCGCTTCGGGTTGTTGCTCCTACGAGTGTGAAGGGGTTTAATGATAGTTGTATTGATCGTGCACTTGGACCTTTGTCTATCATTATGTCTATTCGGAAGTCTTCCATTGCCGAATAGAGATACTCCTCTACTATGGGGCTTAATCGGTGTATTTCGTCGATAAATAATACATCGTTTGGTTCAAGTGAGGTGAGTAATCCTGCAAGGTCGCCGGGTTTGTCTAATACAGGACCTGATGTTACTTTAAAACCTACTCCTAATTCGTTTGCCACTATATTGGCAAGTGTTGTTTTTCCAAGTCCTGGGGGGCCGTGCAACAGCAGGTGGTCAAGCGATTCACCGCGGAGTTTAGCTGCAGCTACGAATACTTTTAAATTTTCGATGATTTTTTCTTGTCCGCTGAAATCATCAAAGTTTAGCGGACGTAACACTTTGTCGGTGTCTCGTTCGTCGTAGCTACTTATATTTCTTATATCAAAATCTTGGTCCATTTTGTTGTTTGGTTATTTTTTACGTCGTTCGTTGCGTCGTTGTTTTTGTTGGTATCGTTTGTCGGTTTTTTCCCAGAATTGGTTGCAGTATTCTGTTGCTTCTGCAACTGCCTCTTCGGAGTTCCAACCGCATAGACGTGCATATTCTCCTACGAGTATTTTGAGAGACTCTTTGCTTCGGAACATTCTTCTGAAGTTGTATAGTCGTTCTTTGCGAGTTAGTTCTTTGCCAAATCTCATTCTGTTGAGGTCGAGCAATGAGAATGTTATGGTTCCGTTGGTCTGTTTTTCGTATATTATGTTTCCTGGAGAGTAGTCGATGTGTAATACCTTTTTGTCGTGTACCATCTTTGTGAACGATGCAAATTGTTTTAATATCTCTTCTCCTCCGTTTACATAATCTACAAATTCACGCATTATATTTGGCGTGGGGTTATTTATACAACCAAAATAGCCTTGACGAAATAGTCCGTTTTGTTTTATTGTTATGTAAAATACGGGTTCGGGTGTTGGTATGCCTAAAGATAGTAGTTTTACTGCATTTTCGTATGCTCTGCGAGCTTTGCACTTTCTGAAAAATCGGTATGCTATGCGATTTATAAATATGGGTACGGCATATTTTTTTACTATCACCTCTTCTCCGCCGGGTAGTTGCATCTTTTTTAGGATGTTTCGTGCTTGGTATATCACCTCTCCCTGTGCGTCGAAGTTTTGTGGTAGTTGTTCAACCCACTCTTTTATGTCGTTATATCTTTTATTTATTACAATTTTCATCTCCTTTATCTCCCCTCTGTTATTTTTATCACTTTATCTATCACCTCATTGGGAGCTATATTCAAGCAGGGATAGTTGCCATAGATGCATGGCTTGTTGCCGAATACTGAACAAGGACGACATGCGAGGTCGCTACGTTCGATAACGTTTTCGTGAGTTAGCCCCCATCCTAAGAATCCTGTGTATGGGTGTGTAGCTCCCCATATTGATATTACGGGAGTTCCCAAAAGTGTGGCTATATGCATATTGGCAGAATCCATTGAGATTATAACCGAGAGTTGTTTCATAAGAGACATTTCGGTTTTAAAGCCTAATTTATGGTTGCATAACGATATTATTTTCCCCTCTTTGTCTTGCCACTTGTCTAACTCCTCTCCGTCTGTTGGAGAACCGAATAAGAACACTTTGTATTTGCTGGTTTGCACAAGGGTGTCAACAACCTGTTTCATCTTATCCAATGGATAGTTTTTCCCTATATGTTTTGAGATAGGTGCTACACCTATCCATTTTGTTGTATCATCTTTGGTGCGTTGTAGCCATTCGGGCATAGGGGTTTCACAGGTTAGTGTTTCAAACTTTTGTGTTGCTTCTAATCCTAAATTTTTGAACACTTCGGAATAGCGTTCAAACGAGGTTTTTAGCTGTTTGAATATGGTTTTTTTTGTTGCTGTTATGGCTCGTTTCTCTTTACGTCCTTTGTCTATTGTGGCAACTTTTGTCCCTTTTAGTTTGAAAAGGAGTGTTAATATTTTTGATCGTAGTACGTCGTGGAGGTCGGCTACTGCGTTGTAGTTCTCCTTTTTTAGTTTATTAAACAGGGAGAATATTCCCTTTATCCCTTTGTATTCCTTTTTTGTATCAACGGCTACAATTGTCAGGTTTTCGGGTTTGTTGACATATAGTTGTGATGCCATTGGTGAGGTTAAGAGTGTAAACTCTTTTTGTGGATATGAACGACAAACGGGATATAGCACGGGTATTACCATTGCTACATCACCTAATGCCGATAGTCGTATTACAAGAATTTTATTTGAGGTCTTGCTCATATCCCTTTCTACTTTTTACCGTAGAGAACAGGGTTTGTTTCAGGGTCGTTGTACATCTTCATTTGTCGATATACCTTCATGTATTTGCGTCCTGCCTCTATGTCGTTTAGCAGTGTATCTATTGCTGTTGATAAATCAATGCGTTGTTCTAATAGTACATCTAATTTTGCTTGACACTTTTGTATATGCTCTGCTGTTGCATCGGTACGTTCAACCTCTTGTTGCATGTGGTATATTTTAAGTGCCAATATAGATAATCTGTCGATTGCCCATGCAGGACTTTCGGTGTTTATTGTGGCATCTGAAGCAACTTTTACATCCTTGTATTTGTCGCGGAAGTAGCTGTCAATCATCTCAACTAAATCGGTGCGGTCTTGGTTTGATTTATCAATTCTTCTCTTGATGTATAGTGCTGTTATTGGCTCTATCTCAGGGTTACGAATTATATCCTCGAGGTGCCATTGCACTGCATCAATCCAACACTTTTTATATAACGAATATTCTATGGTTGAGGTTTCGTAAGGATTTTGCATACAAGCATCAACGTCGTCATGTTTGTGATAATCTAAACATACGTTCCAAAATATTCGGTTACTTTTTTCGGTAAATGTCATAGTTAAAAGGTGAAAATATAAATTATATTTTGCAAAGTAAGCAAATGTTTTACAAACTTACAATTTTAAATCCTTTATTTGCACTTTTGAGTGCCTATTTTGTTATTTATTCAAATAATCTTGTTTGCATATTTATCTGCTTTAGTTACGTTTTTACAGAGATATTCACTACTTTTGTTTTTAAAACCTTTTTAAGATTATAGTATGAAAATAGTTATTGATGCCCATATACCATATTTGCACGGTGTACTTGATGCGTATGCCGATGTTGTGTATGTGCCTGCTGAGAAAATTGATAATGCCTCAATAAAAGATGCGGATGTTTTGATTATTCGCACTCCGACAAAGTGTACTCCAGCTCTATTGGAGGGGAGTAAATGTAAATTTATTATGACGGCAAGTATTGGCATTGACCATATTGATACAGATTATTGTTTGCAGCACGGAATTATGTGGCGTAACTCTCCCGGTTGCAATGCCTATTCGGTTGCTCAATATGTTTTGTCATCGTTGCTATTGTATTGCGATAAATATTCCCTTTCTCCTTCTAACTTAACTGTTGGTGTGGTTGGAGTTGGCAATGTGGGTAAAGCGGTTTGCGATTACCTTTCAAAAGCAGGTTTTAAACTTTTACTTAACGACCCACCAAGAGCAGAACGTGAAGGCGAAGCAGGATTTGTTTCTCTTGATGAAATTGCATCGCGTTGCGATGTTATTACTCTGCATACCCCTTTGATTAAGGGAGGTAACCATCCCACAAAACATTTGGCGGATAGTGAGTTTTTTAATTCTCTTGCTCGCAAACCTCTTTTTGTAAATAGTGCGAGGGGAGGGGTTACTGATGATAAGGCTCTTTTGCAAGCGAAACTCGATGGTAAGATTTCGGACTTTGTAATTGATACTTGGGAAAATGAACCCAATGGTATTTATACTCCTTTGATTGAGGAGGCTTTTATTGCAACATCCCATATTGCTGGTTATTCTGATGATGGCAAATTTAATGGTTCGCAAACATCGGTTGAGGAGGTTGCTAAATTTTTAGGTGTTGATATTGAGTTTACTCCAAATAGGGCAGAACCCGAAAATTGTGTGATTGATTTATCAAATTCAACAAAAGTGTTGTTAGATGCAGTTCTTGCTACATATAATCCTTTGGAAGATTTTGAAAGACTTAGACAAAATCCCTCCAATTTTGAGAGATTAAGAGTTGAATATCCTTTTAGACGTGAATTTGGAGCCTATAAAGTGATTGGTGCAGACAATAGCAATTTATCTATTCTTAAAAATTTAGGGTTCAGCGAATAATCTCCATTATTAACACTTTTTAACTACACATTTAACTTATTCATAAATTGCACATTAGATATTTAAATGTGCAATTTTTTGAATTTTAATGCTCAAATATTTTTTTGTGAAGTATAAAAAGAGTTATCTTTGCACTCGATTAGATATTTTATTTTATTAATTTAAATCTTAAAATTATGTCTGAGATTTCTGAAAAAGTAAAAGCAATTATTGTAGACAAACTTAGTGTTTCTGAGTCAGAAGTAACTCCTGAGGCTAGCTTCACAAACGACCTTGGTGCTGATTCTCTTGACACAGTAGAGTTGATTATGGAGTTCGAGAAAGTATTTGATATTACTATTCCCGAAGATCAATCAGAGTCAATCTCAACTGTAGGTGACGCAATCAAATTCATCGAGTCTAAACTACAGTAATCAGATTACTTTTATAATCTTATGGAATTAAAAAGAATTGTAGTAACAGGTTTGGGAGCGGTTACTCCGTTAGGTAACGATGTAGAATCTACATGGAATGCACTTATTAACGGGGTAAGCGGTGCCGGACCTATTACTCTTTTCGATGCCTCATTATTTAAGACACAATTTGCATGCGAAGTTAAAAACTTCGACCCTACACAATATATTGATCGTAGAGATGCTCGCAGATTAGATCGCTATACACATTTGGCTATTGCTTCGGCAGTTCAAGCGGTTGAAGATGCTAATTTCGATATGGAAACGATAAATAAAGACCGCGTGGGTGTTGTCTATTCAGCAGGCATCGGAGGATTGAAATCATTCGAAGAAGAGGTAGGAGAGTATTTCTTACATCCTGAAAAAGGACCAAGGTTTAATCCTTTCTTCATACCTAAAATCATTCCCGATATAGCAGCAGGACATATTTCAATGCGTTATGGATTTAGAGGTCCTAATTACGCAACAGTGTCTGCATGTGCTTCATCAACAAATGCTTTGATAGATGCATTCAACTTGATTCGTCTTGGTAAGGCAGATGTTATTGTGTCGGGTGGTGCTGAAGCAGGAGTAAACATAACAGGAATTGGTGGTTTTAATGCAATGCATGCATTATCAACTCGTAACGATTCTCCTCAAACTGCTAGCCGTCCGTTGAGTGCAAGTCGTGATGGATTTGTTCTTGGAGAAGGAGCTGCATGTTTGATCCTTGAAGAGAGGGAACACGCTATAGCTCGTGGAGCAAAAATTTATGCAGAGGTCATTGGTGGTGGTCTATCGGCAGATGCTTATCACTTGACAGCATCACACCCTGAAGGTTTAGGTGCAAAATTGGTTATTCAAAATGCCCTTGCTGATGCAGAGATTAAGCCAGAGGATGTTGATTATATCAACATTCACGGAACATCTACCCCTGTTGGAGATATTTCAGAGGTTAAAGCTATTAAAGAGGTCTTTGGAGAGCATGTTAAGAATTTGAACATCAGTTCTACAAAATCTATGACCGGACACCTTCTTGGTGCTGCGGGAGCAATGGAGGCTCTTGTGTGTGTTAAAACAGTACAAGAGGATATTATTCCACCAACAATTAACCACGAAGAGGGCGATGAAGACCCAGAAATAGATTATTCTCTTAACTATACATTTAACAAAGCACAAAAGAGAGTTGTAAACATAGCTCTATCAAATACATTTGGTTTTGGTGGCCACAATGCAAGTCTTATTGTTAAAAAATTTGTAAAATAAAGGTGTTAAGCGAACTATATTCTAAAATAAGGCTTTTTACTCTTTGGGGTAAGAAGCCTTATTTTTTACTTTACAAAGTGTTGGGATTTATTCCCAATGATTTGGAAATTTATAAAGAGGCTCTATCGCATGCTTCTGTTAAGGCGTTGCGTAAGGATGGTGAGAAACTCAATAATGAACGTTTGGAGTTTTTGGGTGATACCATTTTGGATAGTGTGATAAGTGATATATTGTATCATAAATATCCCAACGAACGCGAAGGCTTTTTGACAAATATGCGAGCAAGCATAGTTCAACGAAAAAGTTTGAACCATATAGCCCAAGAGATGAATATCCGCGATATTTTATATGTAGCTGGAGATATAGCCTTAGAGCATAATCACATAGGAGGTAATGCTCTTGAGGCTCTTATAGGAGCTATATATCTGGATAAGGGCTATGATGTGTGTCGTAAGTTTATTAACGAGAAGATAGTTGCCCCGTATGTTAATATGGATGTATTGGCAGCAACCGAAGAGAATTACAAATCGAGGTTGATGGAGTGGGGACAAAAAAATAGAGTGGATATTGATTATATCCTACTCGATAATCATACCGAAAAAGGCAACTTTCAAATATTCAAGTTTGAGGTATATATTGAAGGAATTGCGTGTGGAAGAGGTAAAGGGTTTTCAAAAAAAGAGGCACAGCAGGAGGCTGCTCGAAAGGCTTATAAATTGATTTTAAATGATGAAGATTTTAAAAAGCGAATTTTTGATGCCCAAAATTATTCGAAGTTAGCGGAAAATAGAGTAACTTCGCTGCCAAATTCGGAGTCTGACTTCGAAAACACTGAAAAAGAAAATAATAATAACAACAAAATAATTAAAGCTATGAGTAAAAAAGCCCTT
>JAZONU010000242.1:0-3523 GCA_045654605.1 Candidatus Caccoplasma sp.
AGGGAGAAAAGGTTTATTTCCGCTTTTTAAGAATAAATTTGAATACATGGTCTGCAGAGCCTTACAATATAAAGATGTTTGATCCAAATAACGGAGGCGTTGGTAATTGGCATTATGCCGATATTAATGATTACTATTTTAATTATGTAGAGGATTATAATGTGCCTATGTCGCAATATTATACATACGGATTAGGTATAGAGTATCCGTTGGCACATCTTTATGATGGTGCACAAGTTTATCTTGTAGTTCCATCAAAGGTAGGATTTTCAGAGAGTGTGTCATCAGTAGTTCCATATCTCTATTTTATAGAATATAATATAGCTAAAAACTAAAATTTATATATAAAACTATGTCTTTAATTAAATCAATTTCAGGAATTAGAGGAACAATCGGTGGAGAACCAGGTGATTGTTTAACTCCATTGGATGTAATTAAATTTACATCGGCGTATGCTACATTTATCAAAAAAACTACAAAAGTAGATACTAATAAAATTGTAGTAGGACGTGATGCTCGTATATCTGGTGATATGGTTTACTCTTGTGTAGCAGGAGCATTAACAGGAATGGGCTTTGATGTTATTAATATTGGTTTAGCAACAACCCCAACAACTGAAATGGCTGTTGTGATGGAGAATGCTTGTGGAGGAATAATATTAACTGCAAGCCATAACCCAAAACAATGGAATGCACTAAAACTACTTAACGAAAAAGGAGAGTTCTTGAATGCAGCAGAAGGAAAAGAGGTTTTGGATATTGCTGCTGCCGAGAAATTTGATTATGCAGATGTAGATAGTTTAGGAAAAGAGATAACAAACGATACATATACAAAACGCCACATAGATGCTGTATTGGCACTACCTCTTGTTGATGTAGAGGCAATACGCAAAGCAAATTTCAGTGTTGCAATAGATTGCGTAAACTCTGTTGGTGGGGTAGCAATACCCGAATTATTAGAGGCTCTTGGCGTTCAAAAGGTAGAGAAGTTGTTCTGTACTCCTAACGGACAATTTCCACACAATCCAGAGCCACTTCCACAACACTTAACAGAGATTTCTGCAGTGATGAAAAAAGGTGGAATGGATGTAGGTTTTGTTGTTGATCCGGATGTTGACCGTTTGGCTATAATTTGTGAGGACGGAGAGATGTTCGGTGAAGAGTACACTCTTGTTGCATGTGCCGATTATGTATTGCAAAATACATTGGGTAATACAGTATCAAATATGAGTTCATCTCGTGCTTTACGCGATGTCACACAAGCAATGGGAGCCTCTTATGCTCCTGCTGCTGTTGGTGAAGTAAATGTTGTAACAAAGATGAAAGAGACAAATGCTATCATTGGAGGCGAGGGTAATGGAGGAGTTATATATCCTGAGTTACACTATGGTCGTGATGCTCTTGTAGGTGTAGCTCTATTCCTTACATATCTTGCAAAATGTGGAAAGAAGGTAAGCGAGTTGCGTGCAGGATATCCCCAATATTCAATTGCTAAAAAACGTCTTGATTTGACTCCAACAATGGATATTGATAAGATATTTGAAGCTGTAAAGGTAAAATATGCAGAGTATGACGTAAACGATATTGATGGTATAAAAATTGATTTCCCTGATCGTTGGGTTCAACTTCGTAAATCAAATACAGAGCCTATTGTCAGAGTTTATGCAGAGGCAAAAACAATGGAAGAGGCAGAGAAAACAGCTGATGATATTATAGATGTAATAAAATCATTTGATTAAAATTTAGAGGATAATAACTATCCTCTGATGTTTAAATAAAAATAGAAAGAGCCCCAAAGTTTAAAAAAACTTTGGGGCTTATCATGTTAACACTATCCTATAAAATGAAAAGCTGAGAGTTTATTATATCGGTAGAACCATATTTTATGTATGTATGGCTTTTTAGAAAATCAGAGATAGAACTAAACTCTTTTAAACTTTCTTTTATCTCCTCCTTTATCTCTGAATTGATATTTATATTAGAAGCAATAATTATTATGACATCATCGCAAAGAATTATACCTTCACATTCATTTGAAAAAGGCTCAATACTCTTTACTCTGCCATTTGGATTAATACTTACAACATA
Source organism: Candidatus Caccoplasma sp. (assembly GCA_045654605.1). Taxonomy (GTDB): domain Bacteria; phylum Bacteroidota; class Bacteroidia; order Bacteroidales; family G3-4614; genus Caccoplasma_A. The sequence goes on from JAZONU010000242.1 coordinate 2,088, forward strand.
GTTTTTAAGTAGTTTTCCATTGAAACAGATATCTCCTAAATATCCTTTTATCATTTTTCTTTTGTGTGTATTCTTTCAAGAGATATACTATCAATGTGGGTAATTTTCCATACAGGATCAGCAGGTACATAAAAACTTCCTGAAACCTTTTTGATTGACCCTTTGGTTTGTAGTTCAAGAGAATCCCATCCTGTACTCCTAATCTCTTTCTTGACAAACTTAGTTATGTTTTTCTTATCCTTTGTCGCCAATATAACTTGAGGATAGTATGAACCTCTATTTGGGGATAATACTTTAAATTTTAGTTTATAAAAATCGTCATCTTTAAAGTTGTCGTCGTATGGAATTAAGAAAGATAGAAGATTGTTATTTAGTTTACCTTCAAATATGTAGTGAGGGTTTCTATTCCATATATCGACTGTATCTCCTGAGCGAGTAATACCTGTGTACATATCAGATTTTTCGTTTATTAAAGCCAATAGTCTATTATCTTCACTTTGTAATCGGATGATAACATTATTATAGATTTCAATAAACTTGTCAAGGTTTTTACCATACCATACCATTGAGGTATCAAAATCGGCTTTTGTTATGCTATGTTTAGCGAATATGCTATTTTTTATAGAATCTTGAGCAGCTTTACTTCCTGCAATATATCTGTCGTTCTCCATATAAACTTCTGCTCTATGGATATCAATAAGAAGGTCCTCCATTTTCTCCGACTCTATGACGTGATCAGGCGTTTTATCACAAGCCGAAAAAAATGATATTGCTATCAAAGTAAGAAATATGGCAATCCCCCTTCTCATTATTCCTCTTTTTTCTTTTTTTCAAAAGTTAATGAATTGCGATAGAAAATTAATATTAGAGCAATTCCTATGCAGATGGCAGAATCCGCTATATTAAAAACAGGTTCAAAGAATTCAAAGTGATCACCACCAACGATTGGAACCCAATCGGGCCAAACGAAACTAAACATAGGGAAATATAGCATATCAACTACGCGGCCATGCATTAATTCTGCATAACCACCATCGGCAGGGAACATTGTTGCTATTTCAGGATAGCTGGGGGCATTGAATATTACTCCGTAAAATAAACAGTCGATAATATTACCAAGAGCTCCTGCAAAAATAAGAGATAGAGAAATAAGGTACCCTTTTTTAATGATGCTATTATCTTTTATGAGTTTAAAAATATAGTATCCGATAAAGGCTATAGCAACAATTCTAAATAGCGATAAGAATAGTTTGCTACCTAACTCCATACCGAAGGCCATTCCGTTATTCTCAATAAAAAGAATTTTAAACCAAGAGAAAATTTCAATCTCTTCGCCTAAATACATATTTGTTTTTACAATAATCTTTGATATTTGATCGATTAATAATAACCCTATTATAACCGATACGCATATCCAAATATTTTTGCGTTGTGTT
>JAZONU010000243.1:0-9134 GCA_045654605.1 Candidatus Caccoplasma sp.
ATAGAGTATATTAAGAAAATTCTTGAGGCTGGATTTGCATACGAGAGCCAAGGCTCAGTATATTTCGATGTTGAGAAATATAGCAAGAGCTACCACTATGGTAAATTGTCGGGTCGTAACATAGACGAACTTTTAAATACAACTCGTCAGTTGGACGGACAAAGCGAGAAACGCAATCCTGTTGACTTTGCTTTGTGGAAAAAGGCTTCGCCTGAGCATATCATGCGTTGGCCTTCGCCTTGGAGTGATGGTTTCCCGGGTTGGCACTTGGAGTGTTCTGTTATGGGTACTAAATATTTGGGCGAAGAGTTTGATATTCACGGTGGCGGTATGGACTTGATGTTCCCTCACCATGAGTGCGAGATTGCACAATCTGTTGCAGCTCAAGGTAAAGAGTGCGTTCACTATTGGATGCACAACAATATGATTACTATTAACGGACAAAAGATGGGTAAATCATTGGGTAACTTCATTACTCTTGATCAATTCTTTACAGGTGAGCATGAGTTATTGACTCAACCATTCTCACCAATGACAATCCGTTTCTTCATTCTTCAAGCACATTATCGTAGCACCCTTGATTTCAGTAGCGATGCTTTGGTTGCTGCAGAGAAGGCTTATCAACGTTTGTGCCAAGGTTGGGATAACCTTTCTAAGATTACTCCTGCCGATGCAACCACTTGTGATGTTAAAGAGCTACGTGCAAAATGCTACGAGGCTATGAACGATGACCTCTCTTCTCCCATTGTTATCTCTCACTTGTTTGACGCTGTTCGCCAAATAAATACTATTTTGGCTGGTGGTGCTACAATCACTGCTGAGGATTTAGAGGAGTTGAAAGATACATTCAAAACATTTATGTTTGATGTATTGGGTCTTGTTGTTGAGGGTGCTGACTCTTCATCGGAGGGTAATGAGGCATATAAAGAGGCTGTTGATTTGATTATGGAATTGCGTAAAGAGGCTAAGGCTCGTAAGGATTGGGCTACAGCCGATTTTATCCGTAATCGTTTGGCAGAAATCGGTTTCGAGGTTAAAGATACCAAAGAGGGTGTTGAGTGGAAATTGAATAAATAACTTTAAACTTTTATTACTATTTATAGTCTTAACAAATAAAGAGACTAAATTGTTCACGAAAAAAGTAAAAAAATTATGAAAAAGTTATTTTTTGCCATTCTATTTGTGGCTATTTCGTTAGGATTTGCCTCAGCACAAGATAAAAATGAGGCTTATGTAGAGATTAATGGAAGTGCAAAAGTAAAGGTTATTCCCGATAGAGCAGAGATTGAGATTACTCTTAGAGAGGCTGATTTGAAAGGTAAATACACTCTAAAAGAGTGGGAGGATAAACTTGCTCTTGCCCTTGCAAACGCTGGCGTTGATGCAAAGAAACAGTTGTCGTTGTATCGTCAATATGTATCTCCTGCTAAACGCAAAACAATCAATCAATATAAGACTTTCAAATTGGAGGTTTATACTGCAGAGGAGGCTCAAAATGTAATGGACGAACTTGTTGCAAATGAGATTTCAAGTGGTCGCTTGACAAAAGTTTGGCTTGCTAACAGAGATGCTGTTGCCGATAGCCTTAAAATTGAAGCTATAAAGAGTGCTAAGCATAATGCTTCGGTATTGGCTGAGGCTATAGGTCAAAGTGTGGGAAGTGCAATATATATAAGCTACTACCCATCTCGTCCTGCTGTTGTTTATCGCAATGTAATGCTTAAATCTGCAAGTCCTGAACCAATGGCTATTACTGCAGATGCTACTCCTGTTCTACCTGAAATAAACTTTGAAGAGATTGAGATAGAGGAGAATGTATCGGTGAAATTTATACTTAATCCTGTAAAGGAGTAACATTTTAAATTAAACATATATGAGAAGAGTGCTTTTTGCCTTTGTTGCAACGTATATTTGTGTGATGCAATCTTTTGCTGTACCAGCAGAGCGTGTCGAAAAGATTATTAAACAGGAGGATGGCTCTCTTCTTACTATTGTTTTGAATGGAGACGAAAATTTCTCATACTTTACTACTGCCGACGGAGTACCTGTTGCTGAAAAGAGTGGCAGCTACTATTTGGCAGAGTGGAGTGATGGAGAGTTGGTAGCTTCGGAACTATTGGCACATAACTCTGATATGAGAGGTGATGCCGAGCAGAATTTTATATCTGAGAACTCAACTTGGGTCACTAATCAGGTAGCTTCTGCTTGGGGGGAGAGGTTGCAAATGGCAAATAAGTTGCATAGTGCAAAACTTCTCAAGAGAACCAATGAAACTCCCTCAAAAAGCCTTCTTAAAGCCTCTGCGGTTAGCCGTAAGGCTTTAGTTATTCTTGTAAACTTCAAAGACCAATCTTTTAAGTCAACAAGTACGCAATCAGAGATTTCGGCAATGATGAACCAGGAGGGATATAACCGAAATGGTCATATTGGTAGTGTACACGACTATTTCTACGACCAATCTTATGGAGCTATGAACCTTCAATTAGATGTAGTGGGCCCTGTTACTTTGAGTCAGAATATGTCGTACTATGGTGCTGTAAATGGCTCTAAACGCGATATCAGAGCAGGAACCATGGTTGCGGAGGCTTGTCAACTTGTAAATTCTCAGGTCGATTTTTCTACATACGATTGGTATAGCGATGGAGAGGTTGAGTTGATATATGTTATCTATGCTGGTTATGCACTTACTCTTGATGGTGTTACGGTTGATACCTACGCTTGTAGCAGTGAACTTGCAGGAACATCGGGTTCTACTCTAAGCGGTATAGGAACTCCTTGCCATGAGTTGTCGCACTGCTTTGGTTTGTGCGACCTCTATGATACTTCAGGCAACAATAACTTCGGTATGAACACTTGGAGTATAATGGACAGAGGATGTTATAATGGTAATGGAAAAATTCCTTGCGGATATACAGCCTTTGAACGTAATTATGCAGGGTGGATGACCTCAAACACATTAGTTACTCTTAAAACCGAAACATCAATTACAAATATGAAGCCTCTCTCGGAGTTTCCGGGTGAGGCATATAAGGTGTATAATGATGCAAGTAGTTGGAATGAGTGCTTTATTCTTGAAAATCGTCAGCAGACAGGATGGGATAGCGGTTGCTCAGGTCATGGACTTTTGATTACTCACCTTGATTATGATGGCTATTCTTGGGCGTATGATCATATTAATACCGACCCCTCACGTCAACGCTTTACTATAATGCCCGCCGATAATGAGTTCTCTACAACTGCAGCAGGTCTTGCAGGAGACCCATATCCTGGTACAAGTGGTAATACTTCGTTTACAGATACTTCAGTACCTGCATCAAAATTTTATGAGCCAACAAAATCGGGTTCATACTATCTTGGTAAACCAATAACCAACATAAAAGAGAACAGCAATGGAACAATATCGTTCGACTTTATGAAGACATCCGGTGGAGGAGGAGGCTCATCAACTGATGAATCGGAGATGCTTTCTCGTAGTGGTTGGAGTGCAAAGGCTGACGGATATGCATCAAGCGGATACGACGGATCTCCCAGCTATGCTTTTGATGGTAGCTTAGATACTCATTGGCACTCTCGTTACGATTCAAGCGGAGGAGGTAGCACAAATTATGAGTTACCTCACTATATCCAATTTGATTTAGGCAGTGTTCAAGAGTTCAGTGCATTTAATTATGTATCTCGTACTGCTAATGGTAGTCAAAATGGAGATATTGCAAACTATGAGATTTATATCTCAAATAGCGATATGACTTCATCTCTTGGCTCGGGATATGTGCCAACCAATGGAGCAAAGATTAAATCAGGTACTTTTACATATAATAATTCTCGCGAACACTATACTGAGTTAGGAGCAAATTATTCAGCAAGATATCTCTTCTTGCTCTGTAAATCAACAGCAAACAATACTAAATTCTCTGCATGTTCAGAGTTCTATCTCTATAATATCCCTTCGTCGGGAGGTGATGTTGAAGAGGAGGAAGAGTATTGTTCTCCAAATGTAGCAACTCAAGGAACTGCAAACAAGTATGTTGGACAGATTGTATCTTTAACAACTACAGGTGCCGATGTAAATGCCTCTTGGAGCAATCCTAAAACAGAGAGTTTTAACGGCAGTTTACAACCCATAGAGAACACCTTTACTGCACATGCAGGGCAGACCATAACACTCAATATCTCTGATAAGAACACAACATGGGGATTGGTTAGGGTGTATGCCGATTTAAATGGAAACTTTACATTTGACTCAAACGAGCAGATATTTGCAGATGCTGATAGAAATAGAACAACTTCAATTTCGCAACCCTTTACACTCTCTTCTGATATTGCAGAGGGGGATTATCTAATCAGAGTTATGTATGTTGCAGGAAGCAATGAGAAGAACCAATGGGCATGCGATAACTATACTGAAGGGGGTTATTTTGATTTTTATTTCAAAGTAAAAGCAACAGGAACATCAATAGAAGATGTTGAAACAGAGCAAATTCGTGTGTATGCAACAGAAAATTCAATAAATATTTATTCAGAGAGTGAACTTTTTGCTCCAATATTTGTTTATAATGGTTCGGGAGTTTTAGTTGCGCAATCATATACCAATGGAGGAGAGGTAAAAATATCAACTCCCGCAAAAGGTCTATTTATTGTTAAAGTGGGAGAGCAGGTATTTAAAGTGGTTAAATAGAGCTAACGGTTGCTCTTAAAATTTCGCGTTTACCATTTGGTGGTCCTGCAATTCGTTCAACTTTGAATCCAATCTCAGAAAGCATTCTGCGAATAACACCCTTTGAACAGTAAGTGGTAAGCACAGCATTGGGGTTGGCGGAGGCATAAAGTCTTTCAAATGCCTCTCTCGTCCACATCTCAGGCTGTTTCTCGGGGGCAAAGGCATCAAAGTATATTACATCTATATTTGAAGGGAGATTATCGGTTAGATAATCTCCCTCTATTTTTTCGAGGGTAAAGAAAGGTGTAATCTCCACCTCTCTGTTCCACTCGGCATTTATTATATCGTTGTATAGTTTCTCATTTACAATCTCACCATATTTTAATTGCGAGAGAGTATCAGCATCAACAGGGTATTTTTCAATTGAGATATAGTGAACAGGATGCTCCGCATTGGCTTCCATTGCAGTAACAACAGCATTCAATCCTGTTCCAAAACCTATTTCAAGAACTCTTACCTTCTCTCCTTTGCTGCGAAAAAGAAAGGCACAATCCCTGAAAATATGCTCCGACTCGGTTAAAGCTCCCTTAACTGAGTGATAGTGTTCGTCAAGCTCCTTAACGTAAAGTGTTGCCGAACCATCATCGGTAATTTCAATCTCTCTCACCCCACTTATTTCTCGTATTCAATAAGAACTGCATTTGTTGCAATAATCTGTCCAGGAGCAATGAATACACGTTTAATAACACCATTACGCTCTGCTATAATGCTATTCTCCATCTTCATTGCTTCAAATACGAACAATTCGTCTCCACGTTTTACAGTGTCGCCGGGTTTAACTGCAACTGATAATACAGTTCCTCCCATTGGAATTGTTACAGTAGGACCTGTAATTGGTTCTTCCTCCTCAACTGGTTCTTCAACTACAACCTCCTCGACTTTAGGTTTGCTTGCCTCGTACTCCTCTGCACGGCGGTTTTTTAGGAATGTAGCACCAACAGCAGGGAAGAGTTGAAGAAGTAGATAGTCATTATCATCTTTTGCAAGTTTAACTCCACCAAATTCTGCTAATTCAGGATTTTCAGGAGCTTTGTATGATGCTATATCGTATGGAATCTCTTCGGCACTGCCTGTAATCTTCTCGCGGAACTCTGGAGAGATAGCAACTGGAGTTTTACCATACTCTCCCTTTATAAGGTTTACAAATTGGTTTGTAACCATTGTGTAATCGGGGTTACCTTTCTTGCGGTCTAAGGCAAGGTTTACTGCTTGACTACCCACGATTTGAGATGTAGGAGTTACCAACGGAACAAGACCTGCAGCACGACGTACTTCAGGGATAAGAGCCATTGCATCATTAAGAATATCTTCTGCACCAAGACTGCGAAGTTGAGCAACCATATTACTATACATACCTCCGGGGACTTCGGCATGTTTAACAATTTCGTTTGGTTTTGGGAAGTTGAAATATGCTTCAATAGCGTGGCATGCGTTTAATAATTCCTCTTCATTATTAGCTTTTGCTGCCTCAATAGCTTTGTCAAATTGAGCATCAATTTCTGCTGGGATTGTATCAGTCAATGGGTCAAAAGCAATAGGGAAGCTCTTCTCAAGGTCATATGCTACAAGCTCTCGGCGAATACCTTCAAGTTTTGTTCTGATTTTACCAACAGCCTCCATATTAACATCTACCTCTACGCCAAGTTTCTTACAGAATACGTAGATTAACTCTAATGCAGGAGCTGCTGAGCCACCTCCAAAGTACCAGATGTTTGTATCCAAAATATCCACTCCGTTAATAACTGCCATCAATGACGATGCCAATCCATAACCTGGAGTACAGTGTGTGTGGAAATCTACAGGAACATTAACTGCGGCTTTAAGTTTAGGGATAAGAGTTGCAATACGAGCGGGATTTACCAACCCAGCCATATCTTTAAGAGTGATGATTTTTGCACCCATTGCCTCCATCCCTTTGGCTTTCTCAACAAAATATTCATCGGTGAATATCTTCTCCTCTACAACTTCTGCAGGTTTTTTGCCAAACAATCGAGCAAAGAAACCAACCTTTTCGGGTTCTGCCTTTTGAACGGGTTTAGGGTCAACTGTGTAGCACACTGCACCATCGGCAATGCCTCCAACCTCGTTAATTTTCTCTATTGAACTTTTGACATTGTTAAGGTCGTTAAGAGCGTCAAATACACGCATAATGCCCAAACCTTGCTTAACAGCCTCTTTATAGAATCCGTCAATAATTGTGTTGGGGTATGGTGCATAACCAAATAGATTTCGTCCACGAGAAAGAGCTGTTAAATATGAACGTCCTTCAATAACTTTACTTATTGAACTTAATCTTATCCAAGGGCTCTCGTCAAGATAACGCATAACAGAGTCGGGAACTGCTCCTCCCCATACCTCCATAGCGTAGAATCCTGCCTCTTTATATATATCAATAACTTGATTAATTTGCTCCCCTGTCATACGGGTAGCGAATAGTGATTGTTGTCCGTCGCGAAGTGTAAGGTCGCGAATTTTAAGTTTCTTATTCATAGTCCACTCCTTTCTTTTTGGAGTTATTAATAGATTTAGGTTATTATGCCACAAATTTAAATTTGCTTATCATATAAAACAAATAATTATGGAAAAATTTCTCTAATTAATTTCAAATTTTCACTAATTAGTGTTTGCAAACAAAAAAATACGAGGCTGAATTTTATTTCAACCTCGTATAAAGATTTTATTTACAGTATTTTGAATTACATTCTTTCAGGAACGTCAATGCCTAACAATTTCATACCGTTACGAATAATTTTAGCGGTATTTACTGAAAGTAATAGGCGGAATGTACGTTTATCTTCGTTCTCTTCACGCAAAATTGAGTAGTCATGATAGAATTGATTATACTCTTTAACCAAATCGTAAGTGTAGTTTGCGATAAGAGCAGGGCTGTAAGTTGATGCAGCCTCTTTAAGAACATTTTTAAACTCTGCAAGACGTTGTATCAATGAAATCTCTTTCTCTGTAATCTCTATCTCATTCTCTATCTGAGAAGGAATTACAATTCCGCTTTCAGCCGCTTTACGCAAAACTGAACTGATACGAGCGTGAGTATATTGAATGAAAGGTCCTGTGTTTCCATTGAAATCGATAGACTCTTTTGGGTTGAAAGTCATATTCTTGCGGGGGTCAACTTTCAAAATAAAGTATTTCAAAGCACCCAAACCTGTCATCTCTGAGATAGCAGCAGCCTCCTCAGCCGAGCAACCATCAAGTTTTCCAAGCTCTGCAGATGTTTCACGAGCAGTGGCAACCATTTCGTTCATAAGGTCGTCAGCATCAACAACTGTTCCCTCGCGAGATTTCATCTTACCTTCGGGTAACTCAACCATTCCGTATGAGAAGTGAACAAGGTCTTTACCCCAAGAGAAACCAAGTTTATCCAACAATATTGACAATACTTGGAAGTGGTAGTTTTGTTCGTTACCTACTACATAAATCATCTTATCAATAGGGTAGTCGACGAAACGAAGTTTTGCAGTACCAATATCTTGAGTCATATAAACCGAAGTTCCATCGGCACGAAGCAATAGTTTCTCGTCCAAGCCTTCGCCTGTAAGGTCGGCCCAAACCGAGCCATCGGGACGACGGTACATAATGCCTTTCTCCAATCCTTCAAGAACTTTGTCTTTACCCTCAAGGTATGTCTCTGATTCGTAATATATCTTGTCGAAGTCAACACCCATACGTTTGTATGTTTCGTCAAATCCGGCATATACCCATTCGTTCATCATACGCCACACTGAGCGAACATCTTCGTCACCCGCCTCCCATTTGCGAAGCATCTCGCGAGCCTCTGCCATCAAAGGAGAAGCAGCCTCAGCCTCCTCTTTTGTCATTCCTTTTGCCTCAAGCTCTTTAACCTCAGCTTTGTAGTGTTTATCAAAAAGAACATAGAAGTCTCCAATTAAGTTGTCTCCTTTTTTACCGGCCTTTTCGGGGGTGATACCCTCTCCCCATTTTTGCCAAGCTAACATCGATTTACAGATGTGGATACCACGGTCGTTTACAATATTTGTTTTCACAACCTTGTTTCCGTTAGCTGCAAGAATTTGCGAAAGGCTGAAGCCAAGCAAGTTGTTTCTAACATGTCCCAAGTGTAGAGGTTTGTTAGTGTTTGGTGATGAATACTCAATCATAACCAAAGGAGACTCTTCAGTTACAGGAGTAAAACCATATTTATCCTCTTTTGCTATTGCATTAAGTTGCTCAATCCAAGAGTTACCAGCAATAGATAGATTCAAGAAACCTTTAACTACGTTGAATGTAGAGATTAATTCTGAGTTTGCAACAAGGTACTCTCCAATTTCTGTAGCTGTAGCCTCAGGCGATTTCTTTGATGCCTTTAAAAAAGGGAATACTACAAGAGTTAAATTCCCCTCAAACTCCTTTTTTGTTTTTTGCAATTGTATTGCAGGAT
>JAZONU010000244.1:0-5498 GCA_045654605.1 Candidatus Caccoplasma sp.
AATGAAGTCAATAACTTTAATAATAGTACTCCTTAATATAGGTAATACAGGGCAAATATACAAAATATTGTTTATTTACAAGAGTTTATGAGAAAATTATCGTTTCAAAACACCATGTTTTAGATGAAAAAACAGGCAACCATTCTAAATGCTAAAATTAAATCAAAAAAAAATAATTCTATTGCGTGCTATTATTAATAACTTTTCTCTTCCTAATAAAAATTAAAATCCATCCATAAGCAAATAATAATTGTGGGCAAAAGAGATTTTGGTCGCCCACATTTTTTTCAAAAATAAAAGCATAATGGAGTAAATGATGACAAATGTCATAAATAAACGCTAAAAACGTTTCAATTCTTTACCAAAACCACTCTGTTTTGAAAATAATTGATAAAAAAAATAATGTTTTTGTAGAAATTTGTTTGAAATAACACCATTTATCACTATCTTCGCAAAGTCAAAAAAATAAGATTAAAAAAATTATAACAATATAATAGAGATGACAGAAATGATTTCAGCACGATTGAACGCACTTTCACCATCAGAGACATTGGCAATGTCGCAAAAAAGTGCAGAGTTGAAGGCACAAGGAGTTGATGTAATAAACTTAAGTGTAGGAGAACCCGATTTCTTTACACCTGACCATATAAAGCAAGCAGCAAAAGATGCAGTAGATAATAACTTCTCATTCTATTCTCCTGTACCGGGATATATGGATTTGCGTAAAGCAATATCAGAGAAGTTGCAACGCGAAAATAACCTTACCTACGCACCTGAGCAAATAGTTGTATCAAACGGCGCAAAACAATCAGTTTGCAACGTGGTTATGTGTGTAGTAGATAAAGACGATGAGGTTATCATCCCTACTCCGGCATGGGTAAGTTATGTTGAGATGGTAAAACTTGCCGAAGGAAAAAGCGTACTTGTACCAGCAGGAATTGAGCAAGATTTCAAAATCACAGCAGCACAACTTGAGGAGGCAATCACTCCAAAAACAAAAGCGATAATCCTTTGCTCTCCTTCAAACCCAACAGGAAGCGTTTATACTAAAGAGGAGTTAGAGGCACTTGCAGCAGTATTGGCAAAATACCCACGCATAGTAATCATTGCTGATGAGATATATGAGCATATCAACTACATAGGTAAACACGAAAGTATAGCACAATTCCCTGAAATTGCTGACCGTGTAGCAGTTATCAACGGAGTATCAAAAGCGTATGCAATGACAGGATGGCGTATTGGATTTGTTGCTGCACCACTTTGGTTGGCAAAAGCATGTAACAAACTACAAGGACAATACACTTCAGGACCATCATCAATAGCACAAAAGGCATCAGTGGCAGCATTCGCAGGACCACAAGATTGTGTTGAGGAGATGCGTAAAGCATTTGAGCGTCGTCGCAACTTGGTAGTTGAGTTGGCAAAAGATATTCCGGGATTTGAGGTAAACATCCCGCAAGGAGCATTTTACCTATTCCCAAAAGTAAGTTCATTCTTTGGTAAGAGCGACGGTGAACGTACTATCAACGATGCAGTTGATTTGGCAATGTATCTTCTTGAAGTAGGACACGTAGCAACAGTAGGAGGTAAAGCATTTGGTGCTCCCGAATACTTGCGTTTCTCTTACGCTACTTCAGACGAGAATATTGTTGAGGCTATGCGTCGTATTAAGGAGACATTGGCAAAACTAAAGTAATAATTTTGTTACGTCCACAAAATTAGTCTAATTAGTCTAATTAGTCCAATTAGTCCAATAATAATAGTAAAATAATAATAACAATCACTGAAGGTGTTTCTCATATTTGGGAAACACCTTCTTTTTTTGTAACTTCGCAACAGCTTATGAGTAGGAGATATAGATACATAATATTTACGGTAGTAGGATTAATATCAGTAGCTGTAATATCAGTTATTATAGTAAAATGTTCTTCCGAAGAGGAGGTTATGCCTGTGCCAACAGAAACCTATTATATAACAGTAGATAAAGATATAAAAACAGATTTTAATACTGGATATAGTAAAGCTTTTAACGACAAGAATGATCTTCATATTGAAGCGGCACTCTCTTATGGTTTAGATCCAAATTCTTTAAATTTGGAAACAGATACACTATCCGGAGTATTACAACGCATTAAAACCTGTAGTTACTATGCGATAGATAAACTAACACATTCACATCCCTATTTAGTACCACATGCAAAAAGCCGTCTTGATGAATTGGGTAAGGCATTTACAAGTAGTTTGGCTGAGCGAGGAGGGGGAAGTTATCGATTTATAGTAACAAGTGTTCTTCGACAAGAGAAAGATATTAAGCGTTTACGAAGAGGTAATTCAAATTCAACTGAAAATTCGGCACATCTTTATGGAACAACCGTAGATATATCATATCGTAGATTTGATAAATACAATCCTCAATTTATTATATCTGATAGCGATTTAAAGGAGTTGCTTGCCGAAACATTACAGCGTTTCCAGAAAGAGGGCAAGTGTTATGTAAAATACGAAGTAAAACAAGGTTGTTTCCATATAACATTCCGATAAATAAATATATCATATCAAATGGACTATATTAGAAACTTTAAAGGTTGGGTTGCATCAGTAATAGTGTTGGTGGGATTTATCCTTATACGACTATTCAGTTGTGATAGCGATGTCGAAGAGATATCTTACCAAAAGTGTATAGGCGAAAAGTTCTCAACTTTTTATAGTGTAACATACAAATCAACCGAGAATTTAGATAATTCAATAGTGGAACTTTTAGATAAGTGCGACCTTTCATTATCTCCATTCAATGAGAAATCCATTCTTACCGCAGTAAACAACAACGATACAATAGCAAGAGTAGATAAGTTGTTAGGAGATGTAATAACCATTTCGCAACAGATATATTCTGAAACTTATGGCACGTTTGATCCCACAATATCTCCTCTGATAAATGCTTGGGGATTTGGGTTTAAAACCGAAAAATTACCAAACCAACAAGAGGTTGACTCTCTAAAAACACTTGTTGGAATGGATAAGATAACTCTTACCCCTAACGGAGAAGTAATTAAAGAGAATAGAGATATAACCCTTAATTTTTCAGCAATAGCAAAAGGGTATATAGTGGATAAGGTAGCCCAATTTTTAGAGAGCAAAGGGGTGACCGACTATTTGGTAAATATCGGAGGTGAAATATCTTGTAATGGAGTAAACGAACGAGGCGAAACATGGAGAATAGGTGTTGACAAACCCGAAGAGAGCAATCTTGGTGGCGATTTGCACACAATATTACAGCTTTCAGGAAAATCCTTGGCAACATCTGGTAACTATCGAAAATTCAAAGTAGAAGAAAACCAAAAGGTATGGCATATAATCGATCCTCGCACAGGTTATCCAACAAAGTCGAGAGTATTAAGTGCAACAGTAATATCCGATAATTGTGCAAAAGCCGATGCATACGCAACAGCACTTATGGTGCTTGGAGTAGAGGAGGGAATTAAAATCGTAGATGCAGACTCAACATCGGAGGCAATGTTGATATGTCCGGGAGATACATCGCAATACAAAGTATATTACAGTAAAGGATTTAATAAATTCATTAAGTAATGGAGCAAGATTATAAAAAAATATCGATGGAGTCGTATGACTATCCGCTGCCTGATGGACGAATAGCAAAATTCCCATTATCACAACGCGACACATCAAAACTCCTATTATATAAAGGTGGCACAATATCGGAAGATAAGTTTAACACTCTTCCCACACACCTACCACAAAATGCACTCTTGGTATTTAACAACACAAGAGTAATACAGGCTCGATTACATTTCCAAAAAGAGAGTGGAGCCTCAATTGAGATATTTTGTCTTGAACCACATTCACCAGCTGACTATGCACTATCATTTCAATCAAACAAAGAGTGTGTATGGAATTGCTTGGTGGGAAACTCAAAAAAGTGGAAAGAGGGAAAACTTACTCGCGAGGTTGAAGTTGACGGAGTAACCGTAAAATTCTCGGCAGAGAGAGTAACCACAGGCTCACCACAACAAATACGTTTCTCGTGGGATAACCCAACCTTTACATTTGCAAAACTTTTAGATGCAGTGGGAGAGTTGCCCATACCACCATACCTTAACCGAGAGGCAGAGGAGAGCGACAAAACCACCTATCAAACCGTTTATTCAAAAATAGAGGGTTCGGTTGCAGCACCAACAGCAGGATTGCACTTTACTCCTGAAGTATTCACATCGTTGGCAGAGAGTGGAGTGGAGACAGCCGAAGTAACTCTACATGTGGGAGCAGGAACATTCCGCCCCGTTAAGAGCGATACAATTGGTGGACACGATATGCACACCGAACTCATATCCGTTCCTCTCGAAATAATCGAAAAAATAGCAGAGACCAATCGCACTATAATAGCAGTAGGAACAACATCTGTTCGTACCCTTGAGTCGTTATACCATATAGGAGTAGCGTTAGGTCGTGAACCACAAAACCCTCAATCTCTAAAGGTGTCGCAGTGGCAACCATACGACTTCGCAAACGAAATAACACGACAAGAGGCATTTAAAAATATAGCAACTTACCTAAAAGCAAACAACCTAACCCATTTGGTAACATCAACCCAAATAATAATAGTGCCAGGCTACACGTTCAAAGTAGTTGACGGAATAATTACTAACTTCCACCAACCTAAAAGCACACTATTACTATTGGTGTCAGCCTACATTGGAGGAGGCGAAAAGTGGCGTGAGATATACGATTACGCCCTTGCTAACAACTTCCGCTTCCTAAGTTACGGCGACTCCTCTCTCTTATTAAGGTAGTATAACTCCTTTTATTAACAAATTAGACTAATTAGTCCAATATGACCAATTAGTCTAATATGCTATCTAATAGTAATCAGTTGAGCATCAACGGGCTCAACGAGCGAATGCTCGTAACTAACAAAGCTGCGAGTAAGCGAGAGTAATACTAAACTCGTTTAAGTATTACCGAGCGTGAGCAGGTTCGAGGAACGAATGTTCCTCAACTAAAAACTTGCTTTAAAAGTACTTGCAGGTAAGCCCTCCTCATTAACAAGGTTTGCCTCAGTATAAGGTTGCCATCCATATCGGATATATTGAGGCTCTTTAACCTCTTTGCTCCAAACTTTTAGTTTGTCTTTCTTAACTTCAGCTTTAGCAGGGTAGAAAATCTTATCCTCACCGGCAACTTCAAAACCAATAATCTCGCCACCATCTGACGCTTGTAACCCTTCGCCATATTCAAAAGTGGGGAATGCAGCACCTTTATCAAAAGTAACCTCTTTAAACATTGGGCCTGAAGGGATAATATCACTCATTCCATAACTCTTATTAAGAGCAACACGAGCTAATCTCTCTCCAATCTCTTTTTTATGAATTGGGTGAACATTTGTTACATCACCTTTGTCCGATGAAACCGCCATACCAACATTGTGTAGCGTTTCGCTCATTATACGTTGACTGTTGCGGAAGTTACACCACGAAGGACGG
>JAZONU010000245.1:0-1525 GCA_045654605.1 Candidatus Caccoplasma sp.
TTTTCGGCAATCTCTTCCACCTTTATATTCTCGCCAAATACTTCAACAATATCTCCCTCGCAGCACTCTATATCTGTAACATCAATCATGGTAACATCCATACAAACATTACCTATTATTGGGGCTTTTGCTCCGTTAATCCACACCTCTCCAACTCCGTTGCCTAAGTGGCGATTTAGTCCATCTGCATAGCCGATGGGCACTGCTGCTATTCGAGATTTTTTCTTTAAAACACCTTTTCTGCCATATCCGACAGTCTCTGCCGATGATAGCTCTTTTATTTGAAGGATTGTTGTTTTAAGAGATGATACAACTTTTAGCCCTTTTACCGATTTATGTGGAGCAACACCATATAATCCAATTCCAAGTCTTACCCCTTCAAACTGATATTGTGTGTAGCGAGATATTCCGGCTGTGTTTAAAATGTGGCGGAATATAGGTTTGCCTATGCCAATTTGAAGAGATTCGGCACATCGGCTGAAAGTTTCAATCTGACTATCTGTGTAGTAGTCGAGATTATCGTCATCACTACCTGCAAGATGCGAAAATACAGAACAGGGAGTAAGCTCTTTGTTAATTGTTAACTCCTTTATAAGTTTTGGCATATCTTGTATGGTAAATCCCAAACGGTGCATACCGCTATCTATCTTTATATGTACAGGGAAGTCAGTAATTCCTTGCGAACTTGCAGCCTTTGTTAATGCCTCTAAAAGCCTAAAATTATAGACTTCGGGTTCAAGATTATATTTGAAAAGTGTATCGAAGGTTCCCATTTCAGGGTTCATTACCATTATTGGCATTGTAATTCCGGCTTTGCGTAGTTCTGCTCCTTCATCGGCAACAGCAACAGCCACATAACTACATCCGGCATCTTGTAGTGTTTTTGTTAGCTCATAAGAGCCTGCCCCGTAACCAAAAGCTTTTACCATACATATTACTTTTGTGTTTGGTAGTAACTTTTGTTTGTAGTAGTTGTAGTTATATCGTATGGCATCAAGGTTGACCTCTAATATTGTTTCGTGCTGTTTAAGTGAGAGGTCATCTGTTATTTCATCGAAATTGAATTTTCTTGCACCCTTTACAAGTATTAGTTCGTTGATGAAATAGTCTGTTACGCCAGAAGATAAAAACTCTGTGGTTGTTGAGTAAAAACTACTGTCTTTGGGGAATAGTTTTCTGTTCTCGATTAGATGTTCACCTATACCTACAAATTCATCAATACCCTTCTCCTTTAATAGTTGAGCAACTTTTGAATATAACTCTATATCATTTGATGAAGATTGTAGTATATCTGAAAGGATTAATCTTCTTTTTCCTCCCTCTAATATTGAACGGCGAGAAAGAAAATCGAGAGCAATCTCAAGCGAATTTATATCAGAATTGTATGTGTCGTTTATTATTGTGCAACCGTTTCGACCCTCTTTAACCTCCAATCTCATAGCAACAGGCTCAATGCTTAATAGACGTTTTGCCGCGTTTTGTGGAGAAATACCAAAGCAGAAGAGCATAACACATAATGAGTGAA
>JAZONU010000246.1:0-4343 GCA_045654605.1 Candidatus Caccoplasma sp.
CCGCTTCTATAACATCTCCACGCTCGTTGAACTTATATACCTCCTTGCTCGATAAGTTACCTTTTACCTCTTCTCCAAATCTTTCTAATAATTCATATCTTGAAATAGTTACCTCTTCTACATCTCCATAGAGAGGATAATTAGCATCCAATCCTTGACGTTCAGGTGCTTTTGGTTTAACATCATTAGCTTCGCTACTTTGTTTAGTTTCGGCTTCAGTATTACTCTCTCCTCCTGAACATGCAACTAAAAGAGAGATTGCAGCTAAAAATAAAAATATACGTTTCATGGTTATTGTGTGTTTATGATAGCTGATAACTGATAGCTAATATCTAACAACTTTACAGCTCCCTTTTTGAGTTGTTACTATATATACTCCTTTTGTTGGAAGAGATATTTCAATATTATCAGTTGCAACACCTTGCATAATTACAACCCCTGCTGCATTGCATACGGTTACTTTACCTGTTACTCCTGAGATTATTAGTTTTTCTCCCTCAAAGTATATCTTCTCCTCTGCTGAGGCTTCAATCTCCTCTACTCCTGTAATGTCGTGGTCGCCAACGAATGGTGTTCCTTTAACTACTACATCGTAGATGTCTGGTTTATTTACAGAGTTCCACTCAAATTTCATTACTGAGATATTCTTCAATCCGCGAACATCTAATTCAGTTAATGGATTGTTCAGATAACCCATATCGTGCCACTCTCCATCAGCTTTTATTGATATTGTTGGTAACTCCTCATACATATCTTCGTATTTTGAGTTGTGATATATCTCTATTGTCTCAAAATTTAGGTTCTCGGTAAATTCGTACTCTAACCATCCCTCTTTTTGTGCTTGGTAAGATGTTGCTAACGAACGATCGTCAAGGGCTGTAGAGTATGTTCCGCTGTTATCTTGTGCAACAGCAATCTCTTTTCCCTCATAAACTTTTATCTTCACAACTTTCAACCAATTGTCGCCAGATACACTATTCAACTTAAATTGTATGTAGCGTGCCACGTTGCTTTCAATAACAGAGAATGTTTTGTCTGATATATCTTTGTTGGTAAAGGTTGCCAAATTTTGCCATGATGAACCGTTACCAGAAATTTGTATTGCACAATCTCCCGATGGTTGGTCGTTACTATCGAATGTTATCTCAACTTTATATATGCTCTTCGACGAGCCTAAATCAACTCTAATGTAATCTCCTGCTTGTTGACCTCTGTTACTCCAGAAGAAGTGGTCGTTGCTGTAATTTATTACGTTTGTTACAGCATTATTCTCATATTGAGGTATGTTTGTTTCAACATTTACAGGGGTTAATATTCCCGATTTTGGAATGTTTATGGTTATAGAGGCTACTCCTATTGGTTTGGTTACATTACGAGATACATTGCGTACTCTAACGTATGCCAACTCAATGGGTGTTGCTCCGTCGGGGGTAAAACCGAACCACTCTTTTCCGTTTATTGAGTACTCATAATAGAACTCCGAGGGCAAGGCATTTGACGATACCGACACTGTTACCTCGTTCTTTTTGTTCATATTTATTCCCACATAGTCGCCCGAACTCAAATTTACATTACTCAAATTTTTTAGTGTTACTGCTGACGAAGTTGCTGATAATGTTACTCCACTTGACAAATATGATAGGTTGTGTACTATCTCAGGTGTGCGATTGCGAGATGGTAATGCAGGGGCATAAGCTGGATATAGTGTCATTAGATAATCCACAAATGGCTCCATATTCTGTTGGGCAGGATGAACCTCAAAATAGCGAGGCGATGCCTCATCGCCTGTTCCTTCAACAGTGTATGCTATAAATGCAGAGTCTTTATGTAGTTTTGAGTATTCGCCCGACACGTTTGCATAGGTTGTCCATCCATCCAATGTTCCCGGTGATTTCATCCATGTCAATGCTTTGTTTATGATATTTGACATTGATGCGAGTTTCCCATTCCAACACTTTATATCTTCATACATTAACTGTTCATCCTCTATCTCACTATCTTTCATCTCCTCTACTTTCATACACGCGTCATATATCTCTTTTGTTTTTGATATTAATTGCGATGTTGATGAAGGCATACTGTTATTACTGTATGAGTTTTTAAAAGAGTTGTAAAGGTTGATTAATTCTGATGGCTCGTCTGTAGCATCGGTATTTATACAGAATGTTTTAAATGCTGCTGCCAATTCAGAGTTGTTGGGGAAAAGATGCGAAAAACAGTCGTTCCAATTCTGTTCTGAATTAAACGATGCTGTGTTCCAACAGTAGTCGGCTCCTCCGAACAGAAATATTTTTGATGCCGATGCCTCTTGCATAGGGTTAAAGACTACTCCTCCCAATGCTGTTATGGGTGCATTTTGAGCTGTATAACGATAGTTCATGTGTTTCATATACAATCTATCATCATAGTTGTCGTTACAGTTGTTATTCCACCAGAATAGTGGATTACGCCCTAACACACTCTTCATTGTATTACAGTTTGATGCAGAAATATTAGACCACACGTTATCTCCTGTAAAGGCTATTACAACATCTTTATCGATGCTTGATAATTGTGTTAGTGATGAAGTTGTATGAGCAATTGAATATGCTGTCGGCACAAAGAAGAGTGGAGATACCTTATCGGCTGCTGTTGCTGATGAGGTATTGTACTTTGCCTTTAGTTTTGCCTGTACCTGAGCAGGAAGATATGCTGTCATCTCGGCACTTGGAACAAAACTCATATCATCAATAAATACTCCGAATCCACGCACACCAAGTTTATACATTCGGTCGAATTTATCCATAATCTTCTCAATTCCGGGATTCATTGCAGTTTTTGAGTCAAAGCTCATTCCTCCGTGCAATCCCGGGTGAATTGCCCAAACAAAGTTTACATTACACTCTTTTGCTTTGGCAGTTATTGTTTTGAAATCATCTTGAGTCAAAAGACCTTTTTTACGTTCAGCATCTGTCAGCGTGGTTGGATAATCTTGATCCCACGAGCCTGCATGATATGGGTCGGCTTTAGGTCCATAAATGAAGGTATTGAGTTTATAGAGTTTAAAGAAATCCAACATCGACAATATCTGGTCAACAGTAAAGGGCATACCATAAAAGCCTTCAACCAATCCTCTATACTGTGTATATGAATAGTCTTGTACGGTTGCAGGGGTAACGGTATGGTTACTGTTGAGCATTTGGCGTAAGGTTGAGACTCCGTAAAATACCGAGTTGTTGTTATCGCCAAGAATTACCATTGTTCCGTCGTTTGCAATGTGCAATAGATATGGGTCGAACTTATTATTACCGGAAGAGAATACGCTACGGGATAATCCGCACGATGTTGCATAACTATCTGCCTCCTTACCCGAACCGTTAACTCCAACATATAAATACTTAAGTGACGATACGTACCTTTTAAAGACAGGTTTTATACCCTTCTCCTCTAATGCCTCTGTGATAAATGTTTTTACATTTTCGTTTACCCCCTCCTCTATTACCACATTCATACGGTTCTGTATTGTTATCTCTCCCCCGTTTGTTGTAATTGATTGAGGCTTTGGATATATCTTATATGCGTTTGCAGATATTACCATAAACAATGCCAAAAGAGTAAATAAAATTCGTTTCATATCCTATATGTTTTTATGTTTACTAAATGTAGTTATAAAAAAATACCTTTGCCAATATGACAAAGGTAAAAAATATTTTAAGAAAAATTAAATTTATTACTCTAAAAAGAGATAATCGTAATGTACCAATGCTCTTCCTCCCTTGTTTCCAATTACTGAACGAGCTTTTTTGCTATCGCACGATACCTTTCCAACTCCTATTGAAATGCCATCGGCGGTAACTATTTTTACAATATCGTCTTTCTCAAACTCTCCTTCAACAGATACCACTCCAATTGGCAATAGACTTACTGCCTCATCAGAAAGTAGTTTTGCCTGAGCCTTTTCGTTAATAACGAGCGTGCCTTTTGCATAACCGTCAGAATGAGCTATCCACTTTTTGATACTTGAAATCTCTTTTTGTGATGGAGTGAAGGTTGTGCATACTACATCGCTTCCCTCTTTTAATAGGTCGGGCAAGATGTTTTCGCGTGTTCCGTTTGCAATGATAACGGTTATTCCCTCTTTCGCCACCTTGCGTGCTATGTTGGTTTTTGTTATCATTCCTCCTCGACCGAAAGATGATTTTTTGGTTTGAATGAAACGCGATAAATCTCGGTCGTTCTCGGTTATCTCTCTTATAACAAAAGTTCCTTCATCGGCAGGATTTCCGTTGTAGATACCATCGATGTTTCTCAATATTACGAGAGCCTCCATATCCATCATTGTTGCCATTAATCCCGAAAGCTCA
>JAZONU010000247.1:0-3570 GCA_045654605.1 Candidatus Caccoplasma sp.
GGACAACAAATCGATTATGAGATGCAAAAACATGTTTGCACTCGGTTTGATTTGCTGGTTGTTTGACCGCCCTATTGATCAAGCGAGAAAACTTCTTACAAATAAATTTGGTAAAAAACCAACCGTTCTTGAGGCTAACCTTAAGGTTATGGCTGCAGGATACGACTATGGTAATAACATACACGCTACGGTATCTACTTACCGCATTGAAAGCAAAGCTCAAAAACCCGGTATTTACACAGACATTAATGGTAACAGAGCTACTGCTTTGGGATTGATTATGGCTTCGGAGAAATCGGGATTGCCTCTATTCTTGGGTAGCTACCCTATTACTCCTGCTACTGATATTTTGCACGAACTTGCAAAACGTAAAGACTTGGGCGTTAAAGTTGTTCAAGCCGAAGATGAGATTGCAGGTGTTTGTACTGCTATTGGTGCATCATTTGCAGGAAATTTGGCAGCAACTTCTACATCAGGACCTGGTTTGGCTTTAAAAAGCGAAGCCATCGGATTGGCTGTTATGGCAGAACTTCCCTTAGTAGTTATAGATGTTCAACGCGGAGGACCATCAACAGGTTTGCCAACTAAAACAGAACAAACAGACCTTCTTCAAGCTCTTTACGGACGTAACGGAGAGTCTCCTGCTGTTGTTGTGGCTGCTGCTACACCAACAGACTGCTTTGATATGGCATTCAACGCTGCAAAAATAGCATTGGAGCATATGACTCCTGTTATTTTGCTTACCGACGCATTTATAGCAAATGGTTCAGCTGCATGGCGTATTCCCGAGGATAACGACTTCCCTGAAATCAAACCAAACTTTGTTAAACCTGAAATGTTGGAAGAGGGATGGAAACCTTATAAACGCGATGCTGAGACTTTGGTTCGCTACTGGGCTATTCCAGGTACTGAGGGATTTATGCACCGATTGGGAGGTTTGGAGAAAGACGCTACAACAAGTGCAATCTCTACAGACCCTGTTAACCACCAAAAAATGGTTGACATCCGTAAAAACAAAATTGAATATATTGCAAACTGCGTTGAACCTTTAAAAGTTGAAGGTGATGAGAGTGCCGACACTTTGGTTATTGGATGGGGAGGTACTTACGGACACCTTGTTTCGGCAGTTGAGGAGATGAATGGCATGGGCAAAAAAACAGCACTCGCTCACTTCCGTTACATCAACCCATTGCCTGCTAACACTGAAGAGGTTATCAAACGATACAAAAATGTGGTTGTATGCGAGTTAAATAATGGTCAATTTGCAACTCACTTGGTTTCAAAAATTGATGGATTGCAAGTTAAGAAATTTAATAAAGTACAAGGACAACCATTTATGGTTAGAGAACTTGTTGATTTTCTTAAAAGTTTATAGGAGGATATAACTATGGAATATACAGCAAAAGATTTTAAGAGCGACCAATATGTGCGTTGGTGTCCCGGTTGTGGAGACCATGCTGTGGTAAACACTCTACAAAAAGCAATGGCAGAGGTAGGTATTCCTCCTCACAAAGTTGCAGTTATTTCGGGTATCGGATGTTCTTCACGCCTACCCTACTACATGGGAACTTACGGATTCCACACTATACACGGACGTTCGGGTGCTATTGCAACAGGCGTTAAAACTGCCAACCCCGATTTGACAGTATGGCAAGTTTCGGGAGATGGTGATTGTCTTGCAATTGGTGGTAACCACTTTATTCACGAAATACGTCGTAACGTAAACCTTAATATTCTTCTTTTGAATAACAAGATTTATGGTTTGACTAAAGGACAATACTCTCCTACAAGTGACAGAGGTGCTGTAACTAAATCTTCACCTTATGGTACAGTTGAGGATCCATTTATTCCTGCAGAACTAACTTTTGGTGCAAGAGGCAACTTCTTTGCTCGTACAATAGATGTTGACCTTGCCACTTCAAAAGAGGTTATGGTTGAAGCTGCAAAACACAAAGGAGCTTCGGTTGTTGAGGTTCTACAAAATTGTGTAATCTTTAACGACCAAATTCATAAATATGTTGCAGATAAAGAGTTTAGAGCAGAGCGTACAATCCACCTTAAACATGGCGAAAAGATGTTGTTCGGAAAAGATATGGACAAAGGTCTTGTTCTTGACGGACTAAATCTTAAAGTGGTTAAGATTGGTGAAAACGGAATTACATTAGATGATATTTTGGTTCACGATGCAACTACTCAAGATAGCTTCCTTCACCTACGTCTTGCGATGATGGACGGGCATGATCTTCCTCTTGCTGTGGGTGTTATTCGCTCGGCAGAGGCTCTATGCTATGACGAGGAGGTTAAACGTCAAATGGAAGAGGTTAGAAATAAAAAACCTGGTAAAACTCTTCGAGACCTACTATTAAGCGAGGAGACTTGGGAGGTGAAATAGGATAATTTCAATAGATATTTTAAATATAGACAGGTGTTGTTATCAAAACAGCACCTGTCTCTTTTTTTTAAAATAATCTCTTAACAAGAAAAAACGTCGAATATACTTTACTCCGTCGCACAGAGCACTGTGCTCCCCATATTAAGGCACAAATTGACATTTAGTCAATTTTAATTGCTAAGCAATTACCTTAATATGCTCTCGCTGTAAAATATTCAAGTAAACTTGATATTATTTTGCTCGCTTATTCGTATATTTGCAATAATTAGGGAGTGGTGTGCTTTACAGCAAATTAAGCCTATAATCTAAAATAGATTTACTTTACGATTTTAGATAGATGAACAGAGAGGAAGATAGAGATAAAGGCCAGGGACTCTGCGCCTTTTATATGAAAGATGCATCTTTTGCAAACCTTATGCAAAAGCGTGTCTTTAACGTTCTGCTTATAGCAAGCCGATACGATGCTTTTATTCTTGAAGAGGATGGACGTATTGAGGAGCATATATTCATGGAATATATGTCGCTAAACTTAAGCTCTCCTCCTCGTGTCACAGAGGCTTACACATTTGAGCAAGCTGAAAAAGAACTACATGAGAATAGTTATGACCTAATAATTGTTATGCCTGCTATGCAGGATGCCGACGTCTTTAATAATATTAAAGCTCTAAAATCAAATCATAAAAACATTCCTCTTGTTTTACTTACTCCTTTCTCTCACGAGGTATCGCGTAGATTGGCAAAAGAGGATTTAAGTGCTGTTGATTATACTTTTAGCTGGTTAGGAAATGCAGACCTGCTACTTGCCATAGTTAAATTGATGGAGGATAATATGAACATCGAAGAGGATGTTGCTTCGGTAGGGGTTCAGGTTATAATTGTAGTGGAAGACTCTATTCGCTTCTACTCATCTATGTTGCCTATCCTCTACAAGGTGGTTCTTAAACAATCACAAATATTCTCAACAGAGGCTCTTAACCGACACGAACAGATGTTGCGTATGCGTGGACGTCCAAAGATTGTTTTGGCTCGCACATACGAAGAGGCTGTAGAGATATATGATAAATACAGCAACAACGTTTTGGGTGTGGTTACAGATGTTTCGTTTACCCGCAAAGGCAAAAAAGATAGTAAGGCAGGATTGAAGTTCTGTGAGTATCTACGAAAACATAATGAAGATT
>JAZONU010000248.1:0-1441 GCA_045654605.1 Candidatus Caccoplasma sp.
AACAGGAAATCCTGTTATAGCTCTTATCGGTAACGGAGAATCTATTAAAGATGCAAGTGAATTGGCAATACTAAAATTAAATGTTAATAACAACGAACTTCTTTGGGAAAATGCCAATGACGTTACTATAAATTTTGCAAGCGACAATTTAATCCCTGTTTTAGGAGCTATTACTAAAGTTAATAATGTAGATTACATCCAGACTGCTCCTTTCTCTTATCCATTAGGTGTGGAAGAGCAAGATATTGAAGAGTGCAAAATATATGTTTCGGATAATAACGTTATTATAAATGGTGCTGCTGAAAACGCCTTAATAAAAGTTTTTGATTTCACAGGAAAAATTATATGTGAAACAAAAGCTAATGTAAACGAAACAAAAATAAATATCGGAAACAAAGGGTTCTATCTTGTATCTGTTTTCGAAAACGACAAATTGATTAAAACTGAAAAAATTATTATGAACTAAAAATATTATAAATACTATGAAGCATCTAATATTTTTAATATCATTAACATTAATTACCACTGCATGCTCTATTCAACAGCATACAACTGTTGAATTTCCATCAGTTGAGCAACCAGGAAAGGCTGTAGGCATTGCAGATAAAGATAGTTACACACTATCAAATAAACTTCTATCAGCAGAATACTCTATTGAAAATGGAGTGTTATCATTTGACGGATGTAAAGCCCTTCAATTGGCTCCTTCTAAAGATTTATTCAGCATTACTCTTGGTGATGGTTCAATAGTAAAATCTTCAGAGATGAAGATGGGCTCACCCGCATTTGAAGCTATAAAAGGAGATACAAAAGCTATTAAAAAAGCTGAACAATTTGACGGATATAAATTGTCGGCACAATTCTCATACAACAATTTGACTATTAATTGGAGTGCTGTATTACGTAATGGTTCACACTATCTTCGCACCGAAATGGAGATATGTGCGTTGGAAAATACAGAAATGAAGAATATCATTCCAATGGAATATAGCCTAATTGATGGAGCTGACGTTGTTGAAATTAAAGGTGAGGTACGTGGAGCTCCTCTCGCCTCAAATAAAATATTTGCCGGTATTGAAAACCCATTGGGTATAAACAGCGTTGAAGGCAATACAATAAAAGGTTTATGGAGTAGAGCTACGACACTTAAAAAAGATGAAACTTGGAAAATTGGCACTGTAGTTGGATTAGTTGCAGATGAGCAATTACGCCGTTCGTTCCTCGCTTATCACGAGAGAGAACGCGCTGTACCTTATCGTTCGTTTGTTCACTACAACTCATGGTACGAACTTAATATTGACCGCAACAACGATCCTGACCCAATGAAACGTATGGTGGAGAGCCAATGTGTAGAGGTTCTTGAAGCATGGCGTACAAATATGTTTGAGAAACATGGAGTATGCATTGATGCATTCGTTTGGGACGACGGTTGGGACGATTT
>JAZONU010000249.1:0-6427 GCA_045654605.1 Candidatus Caccoplasma sp.
AACTCTTCGTTTGCTTTGATAATTGGTTTATCAATCTCTGTTCCCTCTACAATTACCGGCTCGATTGACATTGGGTCAAACCACTCACCCCATGCTATTTCTGATTCGGTTTCATAGTCTAAGCTAACAGCTGCCACTCCAATGCGCAAGCCTCCACCTTTTTCTTGATCGTATGGTGCTCCTACAACATAGCCAGCCCAAGCAGTTGTTGCTGTGAATACTTTTGCTTCTTCTCCCTCTTGTTGTGTATAGATACGGAAGTATGATGTTTCAACCTCATTATTATAGATTGGCTCCCATGCCTCTTTTGCAGGACCGGTATATACATCTTCCATATTATAGATAATCTTCATATCTACTCCTTTGTAGTTACGAGCCATCATTTTAGATTTCTCTACTGTTGGAGATTGTGGTTGATATTTTCCTACTTTACCACGTGTCAATGAGATTTGACCAATCAATAGCTTGAAGTCTTCTGATGTGTTTTTAAATTTCAAACCTAATAGAGCAATAGTTTTATCACTGATTTTAATACCAGTACGTCCACCTATTGGAGTCTCTACTGTTATCCATCCGTTTGCATCGGGTGCCGCATCTTTAATATCTTTTGTTATCTCGGTATTCTCCTCTCCCCATGCCGAACAAGTCCATGCAAGAGATCCTGTTCCTGATACATATTTATAACGAATAGTCAAATAGTCGTTTGACTTAACATCGTATTTAGTTTTGAAGAGCTGTAGATATGTCTCTTCTGTCTCTCCTGTAATTTGCAAACATGAGCCTCCAAACCATGCATCATCCCATGTAAACTCGGCATTTAAATCGGTACTTACTACATCGTCTGCTCCTACCACTATTCTACCAAATTCATCTCGTACTTCTCTGCCCATATATGTATTTGTAAACCACCAACGCCATGAAGGCAAGTAGTCTTGTACACCTATATTATACCACTCTGTATCGGCATGACGCTCTCCATTTATATTAAAGAAGAATCCGTTACCCAAATTGAAGTTTGTTACAAATGGGTCTGTGCTTAGATCACCTCCATCTTGACACATCAAAGTGCTTCGTGCAGTAATAAATTGAGCCCATCCCCAAGCATCTTCTGCTGTTGAGTTAAATTTAGTTTTTTCCGACATAACAGGTGGGTTTACAGGATTTTTGGTTGATCCTGTAAAGACATTCTCCATTATCTTCAAATAGGTTTGTTGCATTTGTATTGGTGTAGAACCTCTCTCTCCTCTTTGCTCATAAATCATATTACGATTGTGTGCTCCCCACAATCCTAATGATATTTTATAGTTTGGCAATGATAACCAATTTTGCAATGAGTATCCTGCTTGATAGTCAACTCCCATATACACATCGTATGATGAACGATGAGGGAAGTATGTTTCAACACATGATTGAGAGTATATAGGTGCTGCATAATAGTTTGTAAAATATGCTGTTGATGTAGGCTTTCCTAAATAATCGAACCAATCTTTATTGTTTTCGTTCAACGCACTTGAACCTCCCATTCCTCCATTATTGTTTGTTAGTGAATACCAACAGTTGTGGAATGGCACTCCATAAATTTCTGAATTTGTATAGCAATCGCCCAAAAATTTCTTCATTCCTTCATGAAATGAATAGCCTGAATATGGACCTGATCCACTTAATGTTCCTACCCAAGAAAACTCTGAATTAAATCCAATTCCATCAATTCCGTAATATTTCAAATATTTGAGGAATTTATGAGAGCCTTCGGGATCGGCTACCATTTTGTTTATATAATAGGCGTGGCCATCTTGAGCCGAACAATTCACTTGTGCTGCAAAAGGAACTGCCGCCACACATGATATTTGAACTCCATTTTTATGGCATATATCCAACATAGGTGCAGGTATGCTTACAAATGGTGCTGTCCAGTTACCCCAAATATCAGTGTAACTCCACATTGTCCAAAGTTCTCCTCCAAAATAGTATGAGGGAAGAGCATTCCATCCATCTCCACCTATAGGACACCACCACAATAATTTACGATTTGCGTCTTGTGATGGACGAACTTGCGTATAGGCATTTGTAAAACGAGCACGAGGTTTTATACGAGATATTGTAAAGTTCTCATTCTCCTCAGCCTCTGGGTCGAGCCCTTGATAAAAAGCTTTACCTGGCGACCAAGCAGCATAGGCATCTCCCCAGTTTACACTCTCCGAACCAATTTTTACATATTGTTCGTGTTGAGGACATGACTGCGAATAACAAAACATTGGCAATAGAGCTGCTAATGTTGCAATTAATAATCCTTTTTTCATTTTAGTTAGTTTTATGTTGTGTTAATTACATACTATTTCCCACAATAGCACAAATATATATAGTTTTTTTCATATAGTAACACTTTTTATCAATATAAACCCAATTTTAACAATCAAAAAAAAGGGAGCGACTTTCGTCGCTCCCCTATGGTTATTGTTTGATGTTATCTACTTAATTATTTTTTGATAACTTTCAAAGTTTTAACTGCTGTGTTGTTAGCATTTTTAACTTTGATGATGTACATACCTTTTTCTCCGTTGATATCAACGCGTACACCCTCTGAAGCAGCAACCATGATTGATTTGCTCTCAATTACTTTACCATCAAGAGCTATAATATCTACTGTGTAGTTACCCTCTTCTGCAAAGTATAGATTTACAAAATCAGTGAATGGGTTAGGATATACTCCCATCATCTCAACTACAGACTCTTCAATTCCGTCAGGATTTGGAACAACAACGTACTCGATAGTTTTGCTGTCGCTACCCCACATGTTTTTAAGAGTAAGTCCTGCTGTGTATGTACCAGCTGCATCGTAAGAAACTACAGCCTCATTTCCTGAAGTTGTAACTGAAGCTCCAGGTACACTCCACTCTGCAGATGTTGTTACTTGATAGCTACCACCAATCATTGGGTTACCCAACTCTTCGTTTCCTGAATTTACTACTGTTTCAACAACCTCAGATGTATTCTCTCCTTTTTGTCCTACAGTAGAAATAACTGCTGCAGTATAAGTTGCTCCTTTTTTACCTTTGTTAGGGAATACTGCATTTCCGTCAGAGTCAAGAGTTGTATCCTCAAATGTCCAGTATCCTTGAAGTCCATCAGGTGCTGTCGCATATCCTTTCATTGCCTCAACAACCTCGTTGTCTGTTAATACACGGTCCCAAACTTGGAACTCATCTACCCAACCGTTGAATCCTCCTTTGTAAACGCTTGTTCCTCCAACATAAACAGGACATCCTGCTTTACGAACTCCGTTATTGTTAATGTGTTGTATTGTTGTTTCAGCAACTTTCTTACCATTGAAGTACATTTTTTGTTTGTTGTCTGTACCGAATGTTACTGCAACGTGAGTCCATTGTCCTTCATTTACACTATGGTCATTTGACATCATGTTTGAGTTAGGAGCATCGTGCTCTGTCCATCCATAAGTATTGAATGAAATCTCATTTGCTGGGTGAGGAGTTGTCTCTGTTGTACCAGACGCACTTGTCTCATAACGAGGATATCCTCCCGCATCTTGTGGATATGAACGGATTGTTACCCAAATATCACCCCAGTTATTGTGAGGCCATACATCAGAGAAACTTCTCTTATCGATAAGGTTAGTACCCTCACTACCGTGAGTAAATTTATCAACTTTGAACCACATCATATATGTATAAGGACGAGAACCTACAACTTCAGGGAAACGTAACAAATTGGGGTCTTCAACTTTAACTGAACGAGATACTGTTCCCTCTCCTAAACGAGATGCTGTGTATGATAGAGTAATGTTCTCATCAACCTCAGCACTTGTTTTATCTGCTGAAACTGACTCCAACACTGGAATTGCACCTGTTGCTGCTGGAGATACTTGAATAATACCACGAGTATATGCTACTGTTCCGTCAGGGTTAGTAATCTTAATATCATAAGAACCCTCTTCTGTCAATGACATTGTAATTCCTTTAACATTAGCAAATGTCTTTACAGTTGCTCCTGTTTGAGAATTAACAACTTCCCATGTTGCTGCAGCGTGGTTTACGTCGATATATTTCAATGTAAACTCTTCGCCTGCTTTGATAATTGGTTTGTCAATCTCTGTTCCCTCTACAATTACAGGCTCAATTGACAATGGCTCGAACCATTCGCCCCATGCAATTGGAGACTCTGTCTCATAGTCAAGACCAACTGCTGCAACTCCAATACGCATTTTTCCACCATCCTCAGTTACATAAGGAGCTCCTACTGTGTATGCAGCCCAAGATGTTGTTGCTGTAAATACTATAGGTTCTTTATTCTCTTGTTGAGTGTAGATACGGAAGTATGATGTTGCAACATCGTTGTTGTAAACAGGTACCCATGCCTCTTTAGCAGCTCCATTATAAGCTCCATCCATATTGAAGATAATCTTCATATCAACACCTTTGTAATTGCGAGCCATCATTTTAACTTTCTCTATTACAGGTGTTTGAGGTTGAGTGTATGTTCCTGGTTTTCCTCTTGTAAGAGCTATTTGTCCAATTAAGATTTTGAAATCATCAGATGTATTTGTGAATTTCAAACCTA
Organism: Candidatus Caccoplasma sp.; assembly: GCA_045654605.1. Lineage (GTDB taxonomy): Bacteria > Bacteroidota > Bacteroidia > Bacteroidales > G3-4614 > Caccoplasma_A. The sequence goes on from JAZONU010000249.1 coordinate 4,576, forward strand.
TTTGAGCGATTGTAGAACTTTCAAGTTTAATACCACTACGACCACCAATTGCTGTATTAACAGTTACCCAACCATTTTCATCAACTTTTGAAGAACTAATTGCTTTTTCAACAACAGTTGTCTCTGTTCCCTCTTTTGAACAAGCCCATGCCAAATCTCCTGTTCCTGAAAGAACTTTATAGCGGATTGTTAGGTAATCACCTGATTTTTCAGTTGCATATTTTGTTTTGAAAAGTTGCATGTAAGTTTTGGTTGTTGCTCCTGAAATTTGCAAACATGAACCTCCAAACCATGCATCGTCCCATGTAAACTCAGCTGAAAGGTCAGAGCTTACTTGATTCTCTTCTCTTCCCATGTATGTGGTAGTTGTCCACCAACGCCATGTTGGCATATAGTCTTGCATACCAATATTATACCACTCAACATTTGATTGACGCTCTCCATTTACATTGAAGAACATACCATTACCCAAGTTGAAGTTTGTTACAAATGGATCTGTTGCCAAGTTTGAACCATCTTGGTCCATCAAAGTACTACGAGCTGTAACGAATTGAGCCCATCCATATGCATTTGTTGACATTGAGTTGAATCGTGTTGTGTTTGTTACAGCACATGGATTTACTGGGTTTTTAGTTGATCCTGTAAATACATTCTCCAATATCATTTGGTATGTTTTTTGTTGTTGTTTGGGGTCAGAACCTCTTTCACCACGAGTTTCGTAAATTAGGTTACGATTGTGTGCTCCCCAAAGTCCTGCTGAAATTTTATAGTCAAGAAGACCTGTCCAGTTTGCACCACCACCTGCTTGATAATCAACTCCCATAAACACATCATAAGATGAACGATTAGGGAAATAATTCGCTACAGTATTTTGAGATGTACTCAACGAACCTCCGTAGTTCATAAAATAAACAGATGATGTTGGTTTTCCTTCATAGTCGAACCAATCTTTATTTGCAGCACTCAAAGCTGCACCACCACCCAAAGATCCTTCGTTTGCTGTCAAAGAATACCAACAGTTATGGAAAGGTACTCCATAAGAGTCTGCTTTAGTGTAGCAATCTCCCAAGAATTTTTTCATACCTGTGTGGAATGCATTTCCTGAATAAGGACCACCAGCCAATGTTCCACTCCATGAAAACTCTGAGTTAAATCCAATTCCGTCAATACCATAGTATTTCAAGAATTTCAAGAATTTGTCAGAACCACCAGCATCTGTCAATAGTTTATTCAAAAGATAGCCATAACCGTCTGATGATGAAGTGTAAATTGTAGCAGCCCAAGCGATTGGAGCAAGGCTTGAAATTTTCACACCGTTTTTGTGACATACATCAAGCATAGGTGCTGGCATACTCAAAAGAGGTGCAGTCCAGTTACCCCAGATATCTGTATAACTCCACATTGTCCATACCTCACCTCCAAAGAAATAAGATGATAATGCGTTCCATCCGTCTCCACCTATTGGACACCACCACAATAGTTTGCGGTCTGGATCCTGAGTTGGACGAACTTGTGTTTGTGGATTTACGAAACGCTCACGTGGTTTAATACGAGAAATGTTAAAGTTCTCGTTTTCTTCCATATCTTCCCCGAACCCTTTATAAAAAGGTTGTCCTGGAGTCCAAGCAGCATAAGCATTTGCACGCTCCACTTCTCCTAAGCCTAATTGCACATACTTTTCGTGTTGTGGAGCAGACTGAGCAAAAGCCAACATTGGCAATATAGCCAACGTAGCAAGTAGTAATGTTTTTCTCATTGCTTTTTGTTATTAAAATGGTTAATATATAATTGTTTTAAACTTTACTATAATTTCCGCAAAAATAAGAACTTTATTCCTTTTCTAAAAATTTTT
>JAZONU010000250.1:0-3301 GCA_045654605.1 Candidatus Caccoplasma sp.
TCAAAAGTGATGGTTTACGATCCAGACGATTCTAAATGGATTAATCGTGACCGTTTCTTCCTTGATCCAGGACACATGTCGCCGCTGCTATATAGCGTATTGGCTATGATTGGTAACTTTACTATGGACGAAATCAAACAATTCCGTCAATGGGATACAAACACTCCAGGACACCCAGAGTTGAATGTTGAACGTGGAATTGAAAATACATCAGGACCTCTAGGACAAGGACACGCTATGGCTGTGGGTGCTGCAATGGCAGAGCGTTTTATGGTAGCACGTTTCGGAGAGTGGATGGCACACAAAACATATGCATTCATCTCTGATGGTGGAATTCAAGAGGAGATTTCACAAGGAGCAGGACGTATGGCAGGTTACTTTGGATTGAATAACTTGATTATGTTCTTCGATAGCAATGATATCCAACTTTCAACAGATACAGATGCAGTAACAACAGAGGATACAGCAGCTAAATATCGTGCTTGGAACTGGAATGTAATTGAGATTGACGGAAACGATTCCCAAGCAATATACGATGCCTTGATAGCAGCACAACAAGAGGATAAACGCCCAACTTTGATTATTGGTAAAACAATTATGGGTAAAGGTGCCGTTAAAGAGGACGGTAGCAACTTCGAGCGTCAATGTTCAACTCACGGACAACCTATCAGTGCCGCTGGAGCATCTGTTGAGAAAACAATTCTTAATCTTGGAGGAAATCCTGAAGATCCATTTACTCTATTCCCGGAAACAGTGCAACTATACGAAGAGCGTAAAGCAGAGTTGCGTAAAATCGTTGCTGCTAAAAAAGCAGAACAAGCAGAGTGGGAGAAAGCAAACCCAGAGAAAGCAGAGTTGCTTAAAAAATATATGTCAGGAGAGATACCTGCAATCGATTACAAATCAATTGCATTGAAACCAAATCAAGCAACACGTGTAGCTTCGGCAACAGTATTGTCAGAGTTCGGTGAGAAAATAGGCAATATGGTTGTAGCATCAGCTGACTTAGCAAACTCTGATAAAACAGATGGTTTCTTAAAGAAAACAAAAGCATTTTCACCATATAACTTTGAAGGAGCATTCCTACACGCCGGAGTTAGCGAGATAACCATGGCGGCAGTAATGAACGGAATGGTTCTTCACGGAGGGATGATAGCAGCAAGTGGAACATTCTTTGTATTCTCTGACTATATCAAACCCGTAGCACGTATGTCTGCATTGATGCGTCTTCCAGTAAAATATGTATGGACTCACGATGCCTTCCGCGTAGGAGAAGACGGACCAACTCACCAACCGGTAGAGCAAGAGGCACAAATCCGCTTGTTAGAGGAGTTGAAAAACCACAAAGGCAAAAACAGTATGTTGGTGTTGCGTCCAGCAGACGGAGCAGAGACAGTAGTTGCATGGAAATTAGCAATGGAGAATACCGATTCACCAACAGCATTGATTTTATCTCGTCAAAACGTTGATGATATCCCCGCTATGAACGGAGACCGTTATGAAGAGGCATTGCAAGCAGAAAAAGGTGCATACATAGTAGCAAAAGATGAAAATCCCGATGTTGTATTGGTTGCAAGCGGAAGTGAGGTATCAACATTAATTTCAGCGTTACCTTTATTACACGAAGCGGGAATTAAAGCTCAAGTGGTATCGGCACCTTCAACAGGATTATTCTTTAACCAAACTCCTGAGTATAGAGCAAGTGTAATACCAACCGATAAACCAGTATTCGGATTGACAGCAGGATTGCCTTCAGCAATGGCACGTTTGGTAGGAGTAAACGGAGTAGTTTGGGGATTAGATCACTTTGGATACTCAGCACCATACAAAGTGTTGGATGACAAATTTGGATTCTCTGCCGAGAACGTATTAAATCAAGTAAAAGCAATGTTAGGAAAATAACTCCAACAATACATAACTAACAAATAAGGCTGCCAATTGGCAGCCTTATTTGTTAGTTATATAATAATCAGAGATTTGGGATATTTCATAAACTCATTTTCTGTTAATAATGAACTATTCCTTACCAGCCAAAGGAGTTGGAGTAACATATGTGCGGGTAGCAAGGTCTTTGTCAATCATATACAAGCCAAACTTGTTACCATCAACAGCACGCATAGCATCAATTTGCTCTTGAACATTCTCCTCTTCTTCAACTTGCTCATCAACAAACCAAACAAGCATATTTGAAGTTGCAAAATCTTTCTCCTCTGCTGCAATATGGCATAGCTCATTTATAAGAGATGTAACTTTACGCTCATGAACAATAGTGTCCTCAAAAGCCTCAAGGGGAGACTCCCAACTTGTTTTAACTTCGGGGATGGGAGCTAACTCCACCTTACCTCCACGAGCAAGAACATAGTTGATAAAAATTTGAGCGTGAGCCTGTTCCTCCTTAAATTGAACAGCAAACCAATTAGCAACTCCTTTGTAACCTTTTGCCGATGCATCAACCGACATTGACAGATATAGATATGCCGACCAAAATTCAGCATTAATTTGAGCATTTAGAGCATCTTGTAATCTTTTACTTAACATCTTGATTTTACTATTAAAGTTTGTATTATATACTATTAATATAAGGGGTGAACATATAATATGTTCAAATCCTTTGCTAAGATAAATAATATTTTTATAACTTTGTTATTCTAAAAAGCAAAAAAAACATATATGGAAAAGTATAAATTACCTATAGCTGCGACCTTACTCGCATTGGGAATATTTTTGGGAGGTTTTACAATAGCGAACTCTATTATAACAACAACAGAGATGTCGCGAGTGGTAAATGTAAAAGGTTTGTCCGTTAGAGAGGTTTCTGCAGATAAAGTAATATGGCCAATAACCTATAAGGAGGTAGGAAATAGCTTAACAGATCTTTATAATACAATAAATACAAAAAATGATATAATTATATCGTTTTTAAAGGAGAACGGTATAGAAGATAGTGAGATAATTATAGCAGCTCCTGAAATTGTCGATTTGCAAGCTGAGCGTTATGGAAATCAAAACTATCTCTATCGCTACAATGTAACATCAATAATAACAGTTACATCAAGTAAGGTAGATTTGGTTACCGAATTGATGTTAAAACAAGCAGATTTGATAAAGAAAGGTGTGGCAATAATTGTTGGAAGTTATGAACATACACCCACTTTTACATTTACAGGATTAAATGAAATTAAACCTCAAATGATTGAGGAGGCAACAGTAAATGCACGAACAGCAGCCGAAAAATTTGCGGCTGATTCGCAGAGTAAGTTGGGTAAAATTAAAACGGCTAATCAAGGTCAGTTTACTATAG
>JAZONU010000251.1:0-3128 GCA_045654605.1 Candidatus Caccoplasma sp.
TATGCTTTGTCGCCCTCTGTGCGGTCAAAGAATGTTGCAGATGTTTCAACAACCTCTCCATTTACTGTCCAGTTTACAAAACGATATGCATTGCTTGCTGGTGTTGCAGAAACTTTAACTTTTCCTGTTTGCTCAGTAAGTTCAGTTGTTCCCTCAGCACCAACGTATGCAGTACCCATTGTTGCATCGTTTACTGATGCTGAGATTGTACGAGGAGCAACATTTACTGTAGCTTCATACACCTCAATTTCATTAAAATATATGTAACTATCTCCTGTTGTAGCAAAATATACTTTTACGTATTTAGCAGGAGTTGCTTTTCCATCAATTACGATAGTATGTATATCAAGTGCTGAATCATACTCTAAATCGCTATTATCAAACTCGGCGCCCTCTACTTCAGTCCATGTAGAGTTATCGGTTGATACAAGTATTTTTGTAGTTCCAATTGCACCATACTCAGCCCAGATGAACAATTTTACTTCTCCTACAGGCATCTCTTCTTCCATTTCAACTACAAGAGAAGATCCCGCTGCTTGATATCCTGAGAAGTAAGTAGTATAACTTCCATCAATTAATCTAGCAGCATTATACGAATAAGAGAATCCGCTTGATGCCGCACTTACAAGATTAATTTTAGTAAGTTTCATTCTAAAGTTAGCAACATAATCAACATCCTCTACTACATTTACTGTATAAGATGACTCTTTACTAACTACTGTCTCACCAACTGTCCAGCCTAAGAACTCATACCCTTCATTTGGTGTTGCAGTAAGAGTGATAGATGTATTATTAAATACCTCTCCTGTTTGAGTAGCAGTAGCAGTACCCATCAATTCATTGTTTACAGATACTGTCACATTATATACAGCAGATGCTTTGAAGTTTGCTACGTATACTTTATCTCCCTCTGTTTTATCGATGTATGTTACGTTTGTTGAAACAACCTCGCCATTCAATGTCCAGTTTACAAACTCGTAACCTTCGTTTGCTACTGCTGTAACTTTAACAGCTGTTGTATTATCAACAACCTCTTTAATTTCTTCTGCACCAATGTATGCAATACCCATTGTCTCATCGTTTACTGATACACTGATTTGACGTGGTGCTATATTTACTGTAGCTTCATATACCTCAAACTCATACAAGTCAACCCATTCTGTATCCTCAAATAGAAGTCTTACATATTTAGCAGGAACACCTTTTGCCTTCAAAGTTAACAATCCACTCTTAATGTCAGATCTTACAAAACTACATCCTTCAACATCCTCGTAAGTTACATTGTCAGTTGACACTTGTATTTTTGCTTGTTTTGGTTGATATGAACCATAGTTATAGAATACCATCACGATATCTCCGACAAGTGATTCTTGCTCTAATTCTACAGTAATATATGCTCCTGAACCTGTTTGTTTATAAAATTCTGTTGAATAGTTTCCATCAATAATGGCAGAAAGTTGTGTGTAACCATCATCAGCGAATGATGCTGTTATACCTACAAGATTTAATTTAGATGGAACTAATTCAAAGTTTGCGACATACTCAGCTGAAGCATTTACTGTTGTTGTAAATGAAGTGTTTGTGCTAACCTCTGCTCCATCAACTGTCCAATTTACGAAAACATAACCTTCTGCAGCTGTTGCCATAAGAGTAATTTCAGTTCCCTCATAAACTTGACCTTCTGCAGTTGATGTTGCTGTTCCCATTGCTGTATCGTTTACTGACACTGCTACAGTATAAACCTCTAATGCTCTGAAGTTTGCTACGTATTCAGCAGAAGCATCTGCTGTTGTAACAAATGTAGCGTCAGTACTAACCTCTGTTCCGTCAACTGTCCAATTTACGAAAACGTAACCTTCTGCAGATGTTGCTTCAAGAGTGATCTGGGTTCCTTCATAAACTGAACCTTCTGCAGTTGATGTTGCTGTTCCCATTGTTGCATCGTTTACTGATACCGATACAGTATATACCTCTAATGCTACGAAGTTTGCCACATAAGCTTTGTCGCCCTCTGTTCCGTCAACGTATGTTGCTTTTGTTGAAACCTCTTCTCCGTTTACTGTCCAGTTTACAAATTTGTAACCCTCTGCAGGTGTTGCTACAAGAGCAATTCCTCCCTCTGCTGTTACTTCTGAAACCTCTTCGCCATTGATTGTTACAGTTCCTGCCTCAGCCGGTGATGCTGATACTGAAATTGTACGAGCAGCAGCTTGTGATGCAATTCTGATTGTTACATCTACAACAGCTCCTCCGTTTCCTGCGATATCACTTGCTCCACATGGATCAAGGTTACACCAGTCAATTTTAAAACGGAAACGGTAATCTCCAGGTGCTAAAGTTGCAGGGATTGTCCACTCAGGCATGTTAGCAGCTGTTACATTACAGTTGTTGCTTACTGTCTCGCCTTTACTGTTTTGTCCTGTTGAGCCATCTGTTGCTGAATAGAAGTTGTAGCTTACAACATCTTCTGCATCAAATGTTCCATCATTGTTGAAATCTGCAAATGCATAACCGTGCATCCACTCACCATTCCAAGTAATTGAAGAAAAAGAGATTGTTGCTCCAGCCTCTGTTTCTAAAACCACTGAAGTTTTGTCATGATAAACAGCTTGTCCTGTAGATGTACAAATACTAGAAACAACTGCTTCGTTTGTCCCATCAGTTAGGGTAAACGCATTCAAATACCTTGCAGCATGTGTACTATTGCCGAAATTTGTACAATATTCAGCAAACACATTTTGCATAGGAAATAGCACTGCCAAAGCAAGTACTAAAACTTTTAATGTAGTTTTGTTCATAAATGTGTTAATTAATAATATGTTAAAAAAAAGATTATAATCTCCCATAAAATAATTTGAGGTGCAAATTTACGCATTTTTCTTTTAATTTACTCATATTTTAACACTTATATTTTGCTTGAATTATTTATAACGCCATAACTCAGTACAATAAAAAAAAGGAAAAGCCACCAAATAAAAACAAAAAGAAAGTTTGTTATGAAGTTTAATGACAAATTACTATTATTTCATTAAAAAAAGTAATTAAAAAATATTTTAAAGTTTTTAGTTCTTTAATCAGGCTAATTAGTCCTATTAGTCAAATTAGTCCAATAAAAAAAGTGAGGCAGA
>JAZONU010000252.1:0-2970 GCA_045654605.1 Candidatus Caccoplasma sp.
AATAAGACTTATGTCTGTAAACAATATAAATGGAATTACTCTCAATGCAAAACAGTCTTTAATGAGTGTTATATTTAATATATCGTATTACGAAACTACAAATTCGGTTCATGAAGCAAAATATTTTTTAGATATTGCAAAAACTTCTTTAAACGATGTTGAACATGACCTATTACGTGTCAACAGATTTAATTTTATATCAAGCAAATATACTTATATCATAAGCGATAAAATAAGTTCTATTGAAAAGATGATTGATAACTTAAAAAATCAAACAACAAAATAAGTTGATAGTTGTTAGAAAAAGGATTTAGCCCCATTAGTCTAATTAGTCCAATTAGTCTTATTAGTTAATTTTTATATGACAAAAAAGTTTTTACAACAGAAAGGTAATTATCGTAATCTTATTGCATATCAGAAGGCTGAGTGCATATACGATATTACATATTATTTTGCTCATAAATATTTTGAAAAAGGAGATAGGACTATTGACCAAATGATACAATCTGCTCGAAGTGGCAAACAGAATATTGCAGAAGGTTGCTCTGCCTCTACAACATCAAGTGAGACAGAAATTAAGTTAATCAATGTTGCAAAAGCAAGTTTGCAAGAGTTAATGTTAGATTATGAAGATTACTTAAGAGTTAGAGGTTTAGAACTATGGGCTGTAGATTCTGAAAAAGCGATACAAACACGCAATATTTGCTCGACAAATAATGAGTCTGAATATTATAGAAATGCTATTCTTTTGAGAAATGATGAAACAATTGCAAACATTGCAATAACGTTACTTCATCAAGAAGATGTCTTCTTAAGGAAATTACTTGATTCTTTACAAGATTCTTTTGTTGAAAACGGAGGAATTAGAGAAAAAATGAGTAGGGCAAGAATAGAATACAGAAAAGAGAATAAATAAAAGATTATTAGGTCTATTAGTCTAATTAGTCCAATTGGTCCAATAAAAAATATTTCTAATTTAATAAAAAAAGGTGAAAACTAACATACTTAAGAACATAAATACTGTTACTATAATTGCTCTTATCACAGCTCTTGCCGTGGTAAACCAGGCATTAACGAAACAAACATTTGATTTAGGAATTCTATATTATGGAGTTCTTACATTTACTTTATTAGTTACATTCTTCCAATCAACAATTAAGAGAATAAGTATGACTATGACTATTCTCTATGTTGCTTGTATTTTGAGTATTTTACTAAATGATATACCTATTGTATATCAACCATGGATGCGGTTTATTCTTTTTGTTATTGTAACAATAGTTGCCTCACCTTTTATTCAATCAGATTTTTATGACAAGTTCAGAATTTATCTTTTTAAATATATTCATATTTTCCTTATTATAACAATAATTTTATCAATTCCATATATAATATCAAGACAAGACGGCATTGGAGGATTTAGTGGCTTTACAAACCACTCTATGCTATTAGCACCTATATCTGCAGTAACATTAATTACTCTCTTATATTTATTATTTAAGGGAACATATAATAAAGTAATAGTTATTTCTCTTATTATAATAACCTTTATATCGCTACTTTTAGCTGCATCAAGAGTTTCGCTTGTGGGAGCCGTTTTTGCAACTATATATTTCTTTTATAGATTATATAGTAACAACAGACGAAAATTTGCAACTATAGCAATATCTATTATTGCACTAATGACTCTATCATATCCCTTATGGAGTAGTTATATGGAAGGAATTGAGAAAAAAAATAGAAGTATAATAAATAAAGATACGGGAGAAACAAATTATACCAGCACTAGAGATATTCTTTGGCAACAACGCATAAGAGAGTTTAAAAGCAGCCCATTAGTGGGAGTTGGATTTGGCTATGCACAATACGTTACAGATATAAACGAACGGACAGGTAGAATTACATATAAAGAGACAGATTCAGGAATTGTAGAACCAGGCTCTTCATGGTTAGGAGCATTATCTATGACAGGAATATTAGGTTTTACTGCTCTTTTAGTTCTATGGTTTAAATCCCTAAAGAACTGTTGGAAAGTAGAAAAAAGAGACAAACTATTTGGTGTATATATAGGTTCTACTCTTGTTTTTTGGGCAGTACACATGATTGCTGAAGGTCAAATATTTGCATCGGGCGGTTTCTTGTTTTTTATGGTGTGGATAACTTTTGGTGCGGCATATAGTGCATATAATGTGGCATATAAAAGATAAGCAAGTTGTTAGTTTTTAGTTGTTAGTTTTTAGTTATTTATTAGGCAAATTAGACCAATTAGTCTTATTAGTCCAATAAAAAAGCCAAGAAATCAACAAATTAAGGCACGGAGTGCCGTACTAATTCCTAATTATTTTATAAGAATTATAAAATGAAAAAAAATTACGACATAGTATATTTAACTAATACGCCTTCGTTTTACAAAGTAAATTTGTGTAATGAGGTTGCAAAGAGTAAATCGCTTTTACTTGTTTTTTATGGGTATGGTGATGAAGCTGTTAATACAGCATTGAAAAACTCAAATGAATATAATTTTGACTATACATTTCTTTGGGAAGGGAATTCTGCTAAGCGAAATAAGTTTTCGTGTTTTGTAAAGTTGGTAAAACTACTAAAGAAGATAAGTTACAATAAATTGCTATTCTCGGGGTGGTTTGTCCCAGAATATTCTATATATGCGTTCTTATCTCCTAAAAGAAAAAATTGCATGTTATGCGAAAGTACAATATATGAGTCAAATATTTCGGGTTTGAGAGGTTTTGTTAAACGTGCAATTATAAATCGTTGCTCTACTGCCCTACCCTCGGGAGCTGCTCATAAAGCTATTTTCGATGCTATGGGATTTAAAGGTGATGTTCACAATACAGGTGGGGTTGGTATTTTTCATAAACCTGAAAGAGTTATTGATAAGGATAAGAACTCAACAGAGAAAAAATACCTTTATGTCGGCAGATTGATTCCTTGCAAGAATTTAGAGTTTTT
>JAZONU010000253.1:0-1834 GCA_045654605.1 Candidatus Caccoplasma sp.
GTCTTCCTAAGACCGCTTGGCCTCCGACTTAACAAAAAAGACAGAAATGTGGCATAATAAAATATTGCTTACATTGATAATTATCTGTTTCCCATCATTTTTGATTGCTCAGAAAAATGTTAAGGGTAATGTGGTTGATACAGAACGTAACCCCTTGCCGGGAGTTGTGGTCAGAATTGTGGATGCCAAACGAGGAACAGTAACAGATATAGATGGTAATTATCAACTTGTAGGAGTATATAACGGTGCGGTTATAGAGTTCTCTTTCTTGGGAATGCAAACCCAAACCGTAAAATATAGAGGAGAAAAAGTTATTGATATTGTCTTGACCGAAGATGAAACACAACTTGATGAGGTTGTGGTATCGGCAAAAACAAATATCAACGAAATAGATATCAGAGCAAGAAGCGGCGTAGTTCAATCAATTGACGTAAAACGTGTTGAAGAGAAACCTATGATTGATATGGGGTTGGCTCTTCAAGGCTCTGTGCCTGGTTTAAGTATAACTAATACAGGAGATTTAGGTTCTGTGCCTGAAATTCGTATTCGTGGTAACTCTTCGTTGCGTAAAGGCAATGCCACAAACGAGCCTCTCTATGTAATGGACGGACAGGTTATTACTGCCGAAACATTCTACAATCTTAATGCATCAGATATTCAAGATATAAAGGTGTTGAAAGACGCTGCAGCGTGTGCTTTGTATGGAGTTAAGGCAGCAAATGGAGTGTTGGAGATAACCTCAAAACGCGGATACGAAGGAAAAACATCAGTAAACTACAATATGAATATTGGTGTTACAGCTCGAGGCCGTAGAGGTATTGAGATGATGACCTCAGCTGAGAAACTTGAGTTGGAACGTCTAATTCAAAATCCCGAGACACCCGGTTATCGTTACAGTGCTGATTATTACAATCGCTTTCATGCTAATGACCCAAACTTATCTAATTTAATATCAGAAGGAGCATTAAAATTAGACTCAATGCGAAATATCAATACCGATTGGTTTGATGAACTCTTGCATACAAGTCTATATCAAAAGCATAATTTGAGTATAAAGGGAGGTAGTGGCGAAACGTCGTATTATGTCTCTGCTAACTACACACAACAAGGAGGAAGAATACCAGGTAATGATAAAAACCGAATGAGTTTAAGGTTAAATCTTGACCAACGTTTAGGGAAGATTGGTTATTTGATGTTGAGTGTAAATGGTGGATACTCAAAAACAAACACACCAAACGGAACAACAAATGATCCTGTGTCATTGGTTTATGATTTAAATCCCTATGAGCAGAAAGTTGGTACATTGTGGTCAAATCCAGGGCGAACTTACACCGATTTAATGAATCAATACTCTGAGGTTGGAACAGATACTGATGCAGGAGCAACAGCAAGCATAACAATAACACCCGTAGCGGGATTAGATATAGCGGCAGTAGGTGGAGTAAACTTTTTATTGGCAGAAAATCAACAATTTACCCCTTCGACAGCATATAGCGAAACACACTCTGGAATACCCGAGGAGGAGAGAGGTATATACTCAAAATCAAAACTTTCAACAATCAATCTCTCATCGAATGTTCGTATAACATATAGTAAAACTTTTGGGGATAAGCACGACTTTACAATTGGAGCAAACACCGACTACTATATGACATCGTCAGATAACGTCTTGATGCGAGGATATGGAGTTGGAACAATCAATTCGGCATCGGCAATAAATCAATCGTTGCAAGGAAACCGTCAGCCATACGTGAGTGGACTACGAGATAAGAGTGCACAAATTGGTATTGGAGTTGTTGGTGGTTACACTTACGACGCTACATACGACCTCTTT
>JAZONU010000254.1:0-2694 GCA_045654605.1 Candidatus Caccoplasma sp.
AATATCTACTTTTGATAATAATTAAAAAGATATAAGTGTAAGAACGGAAAATATCGCAAGAATATTGCGATATTTTCTTTATTAAATAGCTCATTCATGCATATCTAAGTTTTTTCTATCTAAAAATCAACAGAGAGTTTAATGTTGAATTGTCGGCGTGTAAGGTAGTTGGGTACTGCACTTTGTTGGTTGTAGATGTCGGTTACCCAATAGTATGAATTTACGTTGGTTATATCTAATAGGTTCAGGACATCGAAGCTCAACCAAATACTGTGTAATTCTTTAAAGAATCGGCGTTTCATTACTCTGTCGTTTCCTCCTGCAAGCATACACGATGCTCCTATGTCTAACCTTTTATATGCTGGGGTTCTGAACCATCCTTCCTCTCTTCCTTTGTGTGGTGCAGATTGTGGTAGTCCGTCCGCAATTATTGCTCTTAAATTTACTTTAAAACGAGGGAATTTGGGTATATAGTCTTGGAAGAAAAGAGTAAAGGCATAGCGTTGGTCGGTTGGACGTGGTACTTTTATTCCATTTATATACTCTTGGGTACTCATTAATGAGAATCCTATCCATGAATCTACTCCTGGCACAAATTCACCAAATAGTTTTAAATCTAATCCTGTTGCATATCCATGTGAACTATTTCCATCGCGATACCATATACTTAAGTTATCTACTTCGTATGGTATTAGATTGTTTAATATTTTGTAGTATGCTTCGGCTGTGAATTTGAATGGGCGATTTGCAACTTTAAATGTAAAATCGCTTCCCAATATAAAGTGTATTGATTGTTGCGACTTTATATCTTTGTTGAGTTGTACGATTACATTATTTCGACTATCTCTAACGGTGTCGCGTAACTCTTTATAAAAAGGTGCTTGATAATATATTCCTGTTGCAAAACGAAATGTTAATCGTTCTTGAAATGATGGTATGTATGCTACCGATGCTCTTGGACTTACTATGAATTCGTTATTGAAATCCCAATACGATGCTCTTACTCCTCCGGTAAATGTAAAGCTTCCGGCATCGCATCGTAATTTATATGTGTCTTGTATATAGGCTGATATGCGGTTCGATTTCATATCATGATGTGATGATATGCTCGAGATTAAATCTATTCCCGATGCAGTGTGTGGTAACGTGTATCCTGCAGAGTCGCGAGTTTCCCACTCTCTTACTCTGTCTTTAATTCTTTCAAATTGATATGTTACTCCATAGTGTAGTTCGTTATTTTTCTTGAGCTTTGATACTCCTTTTAGTGATACTGAATATACTGCAGCATTTAATTTATTGTTTGCATGCTCGCGATATGCTCCGTATCCTAATGTGCCGGAACTAACAGGTTCTCCTCCGTTTATGGCAGCATCTAACTCACTCAACCAATACTCTCCGCTAATATCGTAACGTATCTCTTCATTCGTTGCAAATGCCGATCCCATTAGTGAGAGTTTTGTATGATTTGCAGGTGTGTAATCAACGGTGAATGCTCCAAAATATGATTGGAATTTATCTCGTTCCATTCCGTCAAAATACACTTTAAACTCGGTGAGTGAAGTGTATGTTCCGTAACTTGTTGTTCTCTCCTGTGGCGTAAAATTATATTTGTTTTGCGAGATATTTCCTAATAGTGCTACAGACCATTTATTGTTGATTTTGTATGTCATGTAGGTTTGATAGTCAATAAATGAGGGGTCATACTCTCCTTTCGTGTCTAACGAACCAAGTAGTAGAGAGTTTTTCTTAAAACGGAATCCGTGTAGTTGTGTGAAATTTTTAATTTTACTTCCAACTGATACACTTGCACCCATTAAACTTCCTGATATTGCTCCTTCAATTACTTTTGTGGGTTTGCGATATGTTATGTCTAATACCGACGACATTTTGTCGCCATATTCACTTGCAAATCCTCCTGATGAAAATCCTACTGCTCCAACTAAATCAGGGTTTATTATACTTAATCCCTCTTGTTGACCCGAACGAATTGTGAGTGGTCGATATACCTCTATGCCATTTATATATACTAAATTTTCATCATAATTTCCGCCTCGTACCGAATATTGTGTGCTTAACTCATTGTTTGAGTGTACTCCCGGCATGGTTGTTAATAGTGATTCTATGCTGCCTCCTGTTGCATCGGGCATTAGTCGTAAGTCTTCTGCATCGAGATACTCTAATGTTGAGGTTTGTTTGCGAAATCCGCTTACCGAAACTTCATCAAGGAGGTTATCTTTTTGATATAATCGTACGTTTAATTTTATCTCTCCTTCGGGCTCTATTATTCTACGCTTTATTGTTTCGTATCCCAAAAATGAGATTACTACTTCGACAGTATCTTTGCTTTGCGTTTCAATAGAGAATAATCCTTTCTCGTTTGTTAATGCTCCTGCCATTGTGCCTGAAATTCGTACAGAAACAAATTCCATAGGCTCGTTTGCTTCGTCAATTACTTTTCCCGAAACAATAATTTTCTTTGCTTCGACAGCTGTCGAAACAATCATTAAACATAGCAGTATGTAATATTTTAGTCTGTTCATTCATTTTTATTAACGTAAATTATAGCTACATATTATATATGTAAGCAATTATATTTTTGTGTTGTTTATTGAATATGAGAAATAATTATTATATCTTCGTGTGATTAATTTTAATGTGTGAATAATGAAAGATTTTCATCAATTACTTCTGAAT
>JAZONU010000255.1:0-7473 GCA_045654605.1 Candidatus Caccoplasma sp.
CATCAACTAAAAAACGTATGACCTCAATAATCTTATCTCTATCGAAAGGAAGAGAATTTACGATTTGAGTAATGTTACAAGAATTTTTACTTAGGAGTTCAAAAAGATATGTTTTTATTTCAGAAAAATCTCTTTTGTCAACATTGTTGCTATCGCCTTTTAAACAGTTGTCGCATATTTGGCAACATTTGCCATCTTTCTCTCCAAAATATTCAAGCAGTAAAAGTTGTCGGCACTTTTTATCATGAGTAACATATTTTATCATGCTCTCAATCCTTTTGGTAAATCGTTCTTTGCGCTCTTCGTAAACATCTTTTGGAATATGAACATATTTAGTAGCCTCTCTTGGGGCAGAGAAGAATATATATGGATTTTGACGTCGAGGAATATAGTGAATAATCCTTTGTCTGCTCAATGATATTAGAGCCTCACAAACCTCCTTTTGAGATAGAGCCGAGCGACGCGAAAGCTGCTCCTCATTGATATAGGCATATTCCGAAAACATACCACTGTACGAACGCATAGCACACTCCAAAACAATCTCCTCGTTTTGATGAATACATTGCCAATGATAAAGTTCTTCTCTATCCACCATAAACATCATTCTTGCAGCGGAATCAACATTCTCCACATACTCAACATATCCGCAAAGCTCAATAATTTTAATGGCATTATATGCTGATAGAATAGGGAACTTGTATACTGAACAGAATTTATTGATATCAAACTCCTTAATTAATCCGTCGCCCGAACCAACAGCAACTTCATAGTAGTCGCACAACGCATCGTAGCAACGAATAATAAACTCCTTTTCGGGGAATGAGTCGGCAATACGTTTATTTAATTTTGTCTTATCGTTTTTAGAGTAAAGAATAACGGCGTAAGCCTTTTGTCCGTCGCGTCCGGCACGACCGGCCTCCTGAAAATACTCCTCTGGTGAGTTTGGTAAATCCATATGAACAACAACCCTAACGTCGGGCTTGTCTATACCCATACCAAAAGCATTTGTTGCAACAATCACTCTACATTCGTTATCTTTCCAACGCTGTTGCTTTTGATTTTTATCTTCGCTACCCAATCCAGCATGAAAAAAGTCGGCAGTAATTCCACAACTTTGTAAATCCATAGCAACCTCTTTGGTGCGTTTTCGGTTACGAACATAAACAATAGCACAACCTTTAACTCTGTTCAGAATTCTTATAAGTTCTCCGTTCTTATCTTCGGTATCTCTAACAACGTATGCAATATTTTTACGTGCAAAACTCTTAGTAAAAACATTCTCTTGTTTAAAAAGGAGTTTGTTCTGAATATCCTTAACCACTTCTGGAGTTGCAGTAGCTGTAAGGGCAAGAACAGGGGCAGATGAAAAAATCTTTCTAATCTCTGCAATATTAACATATGCAGGTCTGAAATCATATCCCCACTGCGAAATACAGTGGGCCTCATCAACTACAATCATAGAGATTTTCATTAAACGAAACTTCTCTAAAAATATCTCACTCGAAAGACGTTCAGGGGATACATACAAAAACTTGTAGTTGCCAAAAATACAATTTTCAAGAGAGATATTTGTCTCTCGTCGAGTCATTCCCGAGTGGATATACGTTGCCTTTATATTTAATTCTCGCAGATGATCAACTTGATCTTTCATCAAAGAGATAAGAGGAGTAATGACAATAGCTGTACCCTCCATAACAAGAGCAGGGACCTGAAAAGTTATAGATTTACCTCCACCCGTAGGCATAAGGCCAAGAGTGTCTTTACCCTCCAAAACAGAGTTGATAATATCCTCTTGTAGTGGACGAAAAGAGTCGTAGCCCCAATAGCGTTTTAGTATTTCGTGAATTTCTGCCATTTTTGTATAAAGGATAACAGAAAACAAATATAGTAAACAACTTTCAATAATTAATAAAATAACTAATTTTTAAATCTTCTCGGGAATAAAACAATACCGAAAAATATTTATATTTTGAACAAAGTGAGGTAAATGTAGTTTTATAAGAGTAAACGCAATCTTGTCAGTAGCAGGGCTACGTTATTCTGTCTTTTTGTCACTTTATTGTATAAAAAAAAATTGGCACAGAATTGGTATAGATATAAACGTAAGAAGATAAGTTCTTACACATTTAAAAGATATATAATAACTAAAATATAACAATTATGGAAATTAAACCATTAGCAGACAGAGTGTTGGTTAAACCAGCACCAGTGCAAGAGAAAACAGTGAGTGGAATTATCATCCCTGATTCAGCAAAAGAGAAACCTCTTCAAGGAGAAGTTGTTGCAACAGGAAACGGAACAAAAGATGAGGAGATGGTTTTAAAACAAGGTGATAATGTATTGTATGGTAAATATTCAGGAACAGAAGTTGAGTTTGATGGAGTAAAATATCTTATCATGCGTCAATCAGACATTCTTGCAATTATAAAATAATTTGAAACAGATTAAATAAATATAGCTATGGCAAAAGATATTAAATTTAATATAGATGCTCGTGAAGAGCTTAAAAAAGGTGTTGATGCTTTGGCAGATGCAGTAAAAGTAACACTTGGTCCCAAAGGTCGTAACGTTATCATTGAGAAAAAATTTGGAGCACCTCACATCACTAAAGATGGTGTATCAGTAGCAAAAGAGGTTGAGTTAGAAGACAAATTCCAAAACATGGGAGCTCAATTAGTGCGCGAGGTAGCATCAAAAACAGGAGACGATGCAGGAGACGGAACAACAACAGCAACAGTACTTGCTCAAGCAATCGTAAATGTTGGTTTGAAAAACGTTACAGCGGGAGCAAACCCAATGGATTTGAAACGCGGTATCGACAAAGCAGTTGCTAAAGTTGTTGAGAGCATCAAAGCACAAAGCCAAGAGGTAGGAGATGACTTCTCAAAAATTGAGTCAGTAGCACGTATCTCTGCAAACAACGACGAGGAGATTGGTAAACTTATTGCAGAGGCAATGAAGAAAGTTAAAAAAGAGGGTGTAATCACAGTTGAGGAGGCAAAAGGAACTGATACAACAGTAGAGGTTGTAGAGGGTATGCAATTCGATCGTGGATATATCTCTCCATACTTCATTACAAACACCGAAAGCATGGAGTGCGAAATGGAGCGTCCATTTATTTTGATTTTCGACAAAAAAATCTCTTCTCTAAAAGATATGTTGCCTATCCTTGAGGCAACCGCACAATCAGGACGTCCTCTATTGATTATTGCAGAGGATGTAGATAGCGAAGCACTTGCAACACTTGTAGTAAACCGTCTTCGTGGATCATTGAAAATATGTGCAGTAAAAGCACCGGGATTTGGAGACCGTAGAAAAGAGATGTTGGAAGATATCGCAATTCTAACAGGAGGTATCGTAATATCTGAGGAGAAAGGTTTGCAATTAGAGAAAGCAACAATCGATATGCTTGGAACAGCAGAGAAAATTGCTATAAACAAAGACAATACAACAATCGTAAACGGATCAGGCGACAAAGAGGCAATTGCAGCTCGAGTAGCTCAAATCAAGGCTCAAATTGAGAAAACAACATCTGATTACGATCGTGAGAAACTTCAAGAGCGTCTTGCAAAACTTGCAGGTGGAGTAGCAGTACTTTACATCGGAGCACCTTCAGAAATTGAGATGAAAGAGAAAAAAGATCGTGTTGATGATGCTCTATGTTCAACTCGTGCAGCAATTGCAGAGGGAATTGTTCCTGGAGGAGGTGTCGCTTACATTCGTGCTATAGCTTCAATTGAAGGGCTAAAAGGCGACAACGATGATGAGCAAACAGGTATTGATATTGTAAAACGTGCAATTGAGGAGCCTCTTCGTCAGATCGTTGCTAATGCAGGACTTGAAGGAGCAGTAATCGTACAAAACGTAAAAGACGGAAAAGATGATTATGGTTACAATGCACGTACAAACACATACGAAAACTTCTTTGCAGCAGGAGTAATTGATCCTGCAAAAGTATCACGCGTAGCGTTGGAGAACGCTGCTTCAATAGCAGGAATGTTCTTAACAACCGAGTGTGTAATAGCAGAGAAGAAAGAGGAGAACCCTGCACCTATGGGAGCCCCAATGGGTGGAATGGGTGGAATGGGAGGAATGATGTAATATCCCCTAATTACCATATATAGCAAAAACGATGTGTCGTAAGCGGCACATCGTTTTTTTTGTTATATAGGGTTAATGAAACCCATAAGACTAATATGGGTATGTGCATAAATTCTAATTAAATCATAACTACCATAGTTATCCTCGTAACCATAGTAATCTTAGCAAATAACTAACAACTATAAAACTACCTTTTGAGATTTATTCTCGGTAACAATAATATAAGCACCCTTAGGTAATGTAATTTGAGCCGAGCCATTTACATAGGTCTCTTTAACAACTTGCCCTGCAAGGCTGATAACTTGTAACTTGCCATAGTAATTACAAATATCAATACCATTACCTGCAAAAACCTTTATCTCTGTTGCAGAAATATTACTATCCTCTATACCTGTAAAATCACTTTCAATAAAGTTTGTAAACTCATTCCAACCCTCTGCTGACTTATATTTGGAAATAGAACCGATAGGAATATATACAGGAATTGATTTATCAACAGCCTCAAATATAGAAGGTATATCATCATTTAGTAGAGGAGGTTCTGGATTTAAGCAAAATATTTCTGTTAGGCCACACTCAATAAAACTATAATCTCTAATTTCATTTACACTGCTTGGTATTTTTACCCATTTCATATTAAAGCACCTTGCAAATGTATTCCGTTCAATAACGGTAATGCCTTCAGGAATTATTACGTTGTTAAGATTTTCACATCTATAAAAAGCTTCATTCTCTATTGAGGTTACATTATTATGGATATTTATATATGTAAGACCCCAACAATTAGAAAAGGCAGCATACCCAATTTTTGTTACACTCTCTGGAATTGTATATGCACCTTGTTTTGCTCCCGGATATTGAATTATGGTTGTTTTCTCTTTATTAAATAAAATACCGTTCTCTGATAAATAATTCAAGTTCTCAGAATCAACAGTTATAGATGTAAGAGATGCATTGTAACCAAAAGCACCCATAGCAATATTTGTAACGCTCTTTGGGATTGTTACCGTTTTTAAGTTATCACACTCAACAAAAGCATCTTCTCCTATTGTTTCAACACCTTCGGGAATTACTACTGATGTCAATCTGCTCCATGCAAAAGCATAATCACCAATGAACTTTATACTCTCAGGGAAATTTATTGATGTCAAACCAGTTTCGGCAAATGCTTCTTCATCAATAGTTGTTACACCATTAGGAATATTTATAGAGGTTAAACCTGTACATTCCGCAAAACATCCAACAGGTATTGTTGTAATGTTATTAGATAGTTTTACATCATTTAAACTTGAACATCCCGCCAAAAGATACTCACCCAAAGATGTAATGTTATTGGGAATTTCTATAGATGTTAGATTTTGAGCATCTTCAAAAACATTCTCACCTATTTTTGTAACGCTATTGGGTATAATAATAGATGTAAGTTTACTATCTGTAAATGCGAAATTTTCAAGAATGTCAACACCATCAGGAATTGTGAATGTTCCATATTTTGCAGGAGGACATTGTATAAGTTTTGTTTTTTCTATGTTAAATAATACACCCTCTTCTGAAGTATAGTGTAGATTATTACTGTCAACATTAATAGCAGTCAAGTTATCGCATCCAGCAAGAGCTCTTTCTCCTATCTCCGTTACACTTTTGGGAATAGTGATAGTTGTTAAACTACTACAATTGTTAAATGCTCTCTTGCCAATTTTTGTAACACTTTCAGGTATTGTAACAGATGTAATATTTTCTCTGCTATTACAAGCCCAATCTCCAATCTCTGTTACAATGTAACTCGAAGCATCAAAATTAACCAAAAATGGTATAATTACCTCTCCGGTACATTCGTAATCATCTACCTCTGTTAGTTTTATAGTATTACTATGCGTAATCTCAAAGATAAGATATTTTCCATCTTCACATTCATAGGAAAATGAATCTCCAACTGATGCTGCATATGCATGTAGTGTTGTCAATAGCATTATAAATGCCACTAAATGTTTTGTGTAGTTTTTAAATTTCATACAGATTTATTTTAGTTATACATAAGTTAATTTAATTCGTTTTTAACCTCACGCATAACTAAATAAAGAAAGCGTGAGTTGGCTATCACGCTCTAAAGGTACTACCACATACCCGCATACAAGATAAGCACAACCCACGCAAAGCGTAGGCGTTAAGTGCCTATTGTCTTTGTATGCTTTCAAAAGGTGGTAGTTTTTTAGAGCAAATGACAATAGCAAAACGCTATAAATATATAAATGTCATGAAGATCTACTTCATCACTGCAAAATTATTAAAAAGTTTTAATATATCAATATGTTATTTTTAATATAAATAAAGCCTATTAAACCATAGTCTAATAGGCAAAATTCCTAATTCATAATTCCTAATTTCTCATTCCTAATTAATTATTTAGTAATAAGATAAACCGTGTAGGCAATATATCCTAAGGTAAGAATAGCTCCTTCATATCGGTTTATAACGTTCTTACCACCAAACTTACCAACAATATATACCAAAACAGATGCTGCTAAAAGAACAAAAAAGTCAATTGGGCTGAAACCATTTAGTGATATTGGAGTTATTGCTGCACTACAACCTAAAATAAAGAATATATTAAGAATGTTGCTACCTAAAACATTGCCTAATGCAATGCTAACATTACCTTTGCGTGCTGCATTAACTGATACTGCAAGTTCTGGCAACGAGCTACCTGCCGATACAATTGTAATGCCAATAATAGCCTCGCTCATACCCAGCATTCTTGCAACCTCTGTTGCACTGCTTACAAACATTTTGCCTCCAAAAATAAGAGCAATCAATCCTGCAATTATAAATACAACAATTTTCCAAATAGGGAGTGGTAGCTCAACCTCTTCACTATTGCTATCATCGTTAGGAATAGAGAATGTATAGCGAATAAATATTGCAAGGAAACACAAAAGAATCATACCGCTATATTGGCTGATAAATCCACCTTCTTCACCTCCTATAACCATACTTCCTGCAACAAGAATCAAAACAATTGAAGCCAATAGGTTAAAGGGTAATTCTCTAGATAACATGCGTCCGTTAAACTTAATGGGATTAATAAGAGCTGTTATTCCCAAAATAAACATAGCGTTAAAGATATTACTACCTACAACATTACCAAGAGCAATACCTGACGAACCTTTTATAGCAGAACCTACGCTAATAACCAATTCGGGTAACGATGTCCCTAATGCTACAATAGTTAAACCAATAATTAGTTCGGTTATTTTAAACTTACGGGCAAGAGCAGGTGCTCCGCGTACAAGAAAATTTGCTCCGTATAGAATAATGGCAATACCTGCTATAAAACCAACAATTGGAATAATTACATCCATAGTTTATTTACAT
>JAZONU010000256.1:0-5363 GCA_045654605.1 Candidatus Caccoplasma sp.
GCATATGCTATGAGAGCTTCGGTTATTTTCTGTTTTAGCATAACAATTGTTTTTATAAAACAACAACTACCTCTCTGTTTTGTTCACAGAGAGGCAGTTGATTGATTGCTATGTTTCTGTTATTGTTTATTCGTAACTTGAACCGTCAAAACAGTGTGTACATATTTGCTCTTTTGGCAATCCTATTGATTTTACAAGTGTTTCAATTGGATTGAATTTCAAAGATGTTATTCCTAATTGTTCACGAATACGATCTACCATCTCGCAATACTGAGGTGAACCTGTTGTTGCATAAGCCTCAAGGTTCTTATTGTGATCTCCCTCTATATCTTTTATTATTCTTCTACAAATTAACTCCAAGTCAGTTTTTGTTGCAGAGAAGCCTAAAAATTTACATGGATATATCATTGGCGGACATGCTATTCGAATATGTACCTCTTTTGCACCATAACGGTATAAATCACGAATGTTATCACGCAACTGTGTTCCCCTTACTATTGAATCGTCGCAGAATACTACACGCATATCTTTTAGTAGAGCTTTATTTGGTATCAACTTCATTTTTGCCACCAACTCCCTACGCTCTTGCGATGTAGGTGTAAAACTACGAGGCCATGTAGGGGTGTATTTTACTATTGCACGTTTGTAAGGTACTCCTTTTCCCATTGCATAGCCAAGAGACATTCCAATACCTGAGTCGGGGATTCCTGAAACAAAATCCACCTCAATATCGTCAGTTTTTCCCATCTCCTCTCCACAATCATAACGCATCTCCTCTACATTCTTGCCTTCATACTCGCATGTTGGATATCCAAAATATACCCACAAGAACGAACATACTTGCATTTTTTCATTAGGTTTGCGAAGTTGAGTGTATCCATCGGCTGTTATTTCAACAATCTCTCCTGGTCCCAACCATCGTTCAGACTCATAACCCAAATTAGAAAATGAACAAGTTTCTGAGGATACTGCAAAACCTTTGTTATCTACTCCTCTTCCTATATATAAAGGTGTACGTCCATATTTATCACGTGCTGCTATTATTGAATTTTCTGTCAATAGCAACATTGAACATGATCCTTTTATTTTTGAAAATAGATATTCTATTCCATCAACAAAGTCTTTTCCTTCTGCTATAAGCATTGCCAATAATTCTGTTTGATTGGTAATGTTATTGCTGTGTTCGCAGAAGTGATGTCCCTGAGCCAATAACTCTTGTTCCAACTCTTTCAAGTTGTTAATCTTTGCCACTGTTACGATGGCAAATTTTCCCAACTTAGAGCTTATTATAATAGGTTGTGCATCGGTATCACTGATAACTCCTAATCCGGCATTACCCCAGAAGTCTGCTAAATCTCCTTCAAACTTTGTACGGAAATACGAGTTTTCAATATTATGTATCGAACGCATAAAGTTGCCTTCAGATACAGTCACCATTCCTGCTCGCTTTGTTCCAAGATGTGAATTGTAATCTGTTCCATAAAAGAGTTCCGAAACACAATCACTCTTTTTTATAGTTCCAAATAATCCTCCCATTGTAGTATTATTTTATTATTTTGCTCTATTTTGCTCAACCCATTTACGAGCATTTACAAACGCTTCAATCCAAGGAGTTACCTCATCGTTTGCTCTTTGAGGATTGTAATATGCACATTGCCATGGGAATATTGCACGCTCCAAGTGAGGCATCATTGCCAAGTGGCGACCATCTGGTGATGCAATACCTGCTACTGCCGCAGGTGATCCATTTGGATTGGCAGGATACTCATTATAGCTATATTTTGCAATTACATTGTAATGTTTTACTGCGTATGGCAACGAGAATTTTCCTTCTCCGTGTGCCACCCACACTCCTAATTTGCTTCCTGACAATGAACCAAACATTACTGAATTATTTTGAGGTATTGTTAAGCCAATGAATTCAGACTCAAATTTGTGAGAATCGTTGTGTTGCATTGTAGGTTTCTTATCATCATCTGGAGTTAATAATCCTAACTCAACCATCAATTGACATCCATTACAGATACCAAGTGAAAGGGTATCTTTTCTTGCATAGAATTTCTCTAATGCTTGTTTTGCTTTGTCATTCCACAAGAAACCTCCTGCCCAACCTTTTGCAGAGCCTAATACGTCAGAGTTAGAGAATCCTCCCACATATACTATCATATTGATGTCTTCAAGTGTCTCACGTCCTGACATCAAGTCGGTCATGTGTACGTCTTTAACATCAAATCCTGCCAAATATAATGAGTATGCCATTTCACGATCTCCGTTAACACCTTTTTCACGGATAATTGCAGCTTTCACTCCTGTTGATGGACGAGCCCCTGCTGCAATTCCATAACTTGCCATTGTTCCTTCAAAGGCTTTTGGCATTCTCCATTTGATTGGTTGTTTTTTATAGTTATTGAAACGAGCTTTTGCACACTCTACTCCACTTTGTTTGCGATCCAATAGATATGATGATGTGTACCATACATCACGCAAGTAGTCGATTCCGAATTGATACTCTGCTCCATCTTTTGTTACTATTATGTGGCGTTCTTTTGTTGGACGTCCTATCTTAACAAATTGTACTCCGTATTGTTTCATTATTGCCTCTGCCTCTTTTGCAGATGTTACTTGCAACACTACTCCTGGATTTTCGCTGAATAAGATTTTTACAAGATCTTTTTCTTTTATCTTATTAAGGTTGATTTCAAGACCGCCATTGCTGTTTGCAAATGTCATTTCTAAAAGTGTTGTCAAAAGACCTCCCGCTGAAATATCGTGTCCTGCAGCAATTACTCCTTTGTTAATCATCTCTTGAACTGCTGCAAACGCATTTTTGAAGTACTCAGCATCTTGTACTGTTGGAACATCGCCTCCTACTTTTCCTAATGATTGAGCAAATGCAGAACCTCCAAGTTTGTATGAATCGAAAGAGAAGTCAATATGATACAATGGCATATTTCCTTTATTCTTAATGACAGGCGATACCACTTTCTTTATATCAGAAACCTCTGCTCCTGCCGAAATGATTACTGTTCCGGGTGAATATACTTTCTCTTCGCCATATTTTTGAGTCATTGACAAACTATCTTTTCCTGTTGGAATGTTAATTCCCAAATCTATTGCGAATTGGCTACATGCCTCTACTGCTTTATATAGACGAGCATCTTCTCCTTCGTTTTTACAAGGCCACATCCAGTTTGCACTCAACGATACACTCTTAATTCCATCAGCCAAAGGTGCAAATACTACGTTTGTCAAAGCCTCTGCTATTGATAGGACTGAACCTGCTTCAGGAGAAACAAGTGCGGCTTGAGGTGCGTGTCCGATTGATGTTGCAATACCTGCTTTTCCGCGATAATCAAGTGCTACAACTCCACAGTCGCTCAAAGGTAATTGTATCTCTCCTTGACATTGTTGGCGAGCCACTTTACCTGTTACCGAACGGTCAACTTTGTTTGTTAACCAGTCTTTACATGCAACTGCCTCTAATTGTAGAACATCTTCAATATATTTGTGAACTTTTGATGTGCTATATGTTACATCCTCAAATGTACTCTCAACTGTAGAGTCTGTCATTATTGTTTTTGGAGCTTTTCCGAACATATCCTCCATTGCAAGATTTATAGGACATACTCCGTCTTTTTGCTCAAATACAAAGCGATCATCTCCTGTTGTCTCTCCAACAACATACATTGGAGCACGCTCACGTTCCGCAATACGCTCTACGTATGGTATATCTTTTTCAGGAATTACCATTCCCATACGCTCTTGACTCTCATTTCCAACAATCTCTTTTGCAGATAGAGTTGAGTCTCCTACGGGAAGTTTATCCATCTCTATTTTACCACCTGTTGCCTCAACCAACTCTGATAGTGCATTCAAGTGTCCTCCTGCTCCGTGGTCGTGAATTGATACAATTGGGTTAGTGTCATCTTCTGCCAATGCTCTAATTACGTTAGAAACCCTTTTTTGCATTTCAGGGTTTGCACGTTGAACTGCGTTCAACTCAATTGCATTGTCATACTCTCCCGTTTCAACAGAAGAAACAGCTCCTCCTCCCATTCCGATGCGGTAATTGTCTCCGCCCATAACTACTACTTTTTCTCCTGGAGTTGGAGTTCCTTTGATTGCATCGCGACGTGTACCAAAACCGACACCTCCTGCCAACATAATTACTTTATCATAAGCATATTTTTTGTCGTTTCCTTCATGCTCAAATGTTAAAAGAGAACCACAAATCATTGGTTGTCCAAATTTGTTTCCAAAATCAGATGCACCGTTTGATGCTTTAATCAAAATTTGCTCGGGTGTTTGATATAGCCAATCGCGTTCTGCCATTACATTCTCCCAAGCACGACCTTTTTCTGTTCTTGGATATGAAGTCATATATACTGCTGTTCCTGCAATTGGCAAACTTGCTTTTCCTCCTCCTAAACGGTCGCGAATTTCACCTCCTGTTCCTGTTGCCGCACCGTTGAAAGGTTCAACTGTTGTAGGGAAATTGTGAGTTTCAGCCTTCAATGATATTACTGTATCAATATCTTTTACCTTGAAATAATCGGGTTTATCTTGTGTTGCTGGAGCAAATTGCTCAACTGTTGGTCCTTGATTAAAGGCTACGTTGTCTTTGTATGCCGACACCAATTTATTGGGATTTGTCTCTGATGTTTTTTTAATCATCTTGAACAACGAGCTCTCTTTCTCTTCTCCGTCAATAACGAATATTCCGTTAAAGATTTTGTGGCGGCAGTGCTCAGAGTTTACTTGAGAGAATCCGAATACCTCGCTATCGGTTAGTTTACGTCCGATACGAGCTGACAAATCATTCAAATATTGTATCTCATCCTCACTTAAAGCCAATCCCTCTTTTTTGTTATATTCAACTATGTCGTCAATATAAACTATCTCATCTGGAGTTTTGTTTATATTGAATATCTCCTCACTCAATCCGTCATAAAGACGTTGAAGCATTGCATCGTAATTGACATTTTTGCCACTTACTTTAAAGTACTCCTCAATACGAGCAATTCCTGAAATTCCCATATTTTGAGTAATCTCAACTGCATTTGTACTCCAAGGAGTAATCATCTCCTTACGGGGTCCTATAAACTTACCTGCTATAACTTCTTGCTTAATCTCTTGTGCAGAACCAAAGAGCCAAGATAGTTTTTCAATCTCTTCTTGTGATAATTTATGATCACAAGATACCGCTATAACACTGTTTGTTAGAGTTTTAAAAAATGATACCATCTGTAGTAGTTATTATATTATGGTTTACTATTTTATTTCAAGTAAAATTATGCTGAATTAATTCACAAAATTAATAATTTAGTCTGGTTTACAAAACCAAAATCATAAATATTTACACT
>JAZONU010000257.1:0-3782 GCA_045654605.1 Candidatus Caccoplasma sp.
ATCTCGTGCCGCTGCTATGAAGTCTTGAACTATCAAGAAGTAGCCAGGAAATCCCATGGTCTTCATTATATATAGTTCAAAGTTCATTCGTTCTTGCAACTCGGGCGTTAATTCTCCATATCTTTTTGCTGCTCCGTCGTATGCTAATTTTGATAGATAATCGGGTTCGAGTTTTATTCGATATAGTTTATCATAAACTCCCAAGCGTTTTATCTTTGCTTCGGCATCCTCTTGAGACAAGACCACATTACCATTTTCATCACGTGTAAACTCTTCGAAGATATCTTGATGTGTGTATTTTTGACGATACCCCTCCTCTGTTCCAAAATCTTGCGGAATGTCAAAGGTTGGCATAATTGGAGGGTTGTCTATTGAGTAGAACTCTACCTTATCCAATATCTCGTTTGTATTTAACAAGGCTTCAGGTATATCGGCAAATACCTGATTCATCTCCTCTGTTGTTTTGAACCACTCCTGTTTTGAATACAACATGCGTGTTTCATCGTCCAAATCTTTACTTGTACTTAAACAGATTAAGCGGTCATGTGCCTCTGCATGTTCCTCATTTACAAAGTGAACATCATTTGTACATATAAGTTTTACATTGTGCTTCTTTGATAACGAAACTATAACTTCGTTTACCTGCTTTTGAATTTCGTAGGTTTCGTGATTTGCTCGGGGTACCGTTGCCTTATGGCGTTGCAACTCAAGATAATAGTCGTCTCCAAATACACTTTTGTACCACTCGATTGCCTCCTCTGCCTCCGCTATTGAACCTTGTATTATCTTTCGAGGTACCTCTCCGCCTAAACATGCTGATGCAACAATCAACCCCTCACTATATTTTTTAAGGTCATCCCTATCGGTACGGGGACGCATATAAAATCCTTCTGTCCACGCATGTGAAACTAATTTTATAAGGTTGTGGTATCCTTGTTGATTTTTTGCCAATACTATTAAGTGATAACCTCCTTGCTCCTGCTTGGTTTGTTTGCTGAAACGGTTCTCCCCTCGAGCTACATACATTTCACATCCAATTATGGGCTTGAATATTTTTTGTTTCTGTGCTTCAAGCTCTGCCTCCACCTCTTGTATTTGTACCTCTTCGGCACCTTCGCTTCGTAATGCCTCTATTTTTTTTGTTAAGTCCTTTATCGCTGACTTAACTCCTGAGTTTTTCTTATTCACATAATTAAAAAACTCTTTTATACCGAACATATTACCATGGTCGGTAATGGCCATTCCTCGCATATTGTCGCTTATAGCTTTATCGACAAGTGCCTGAACCGACGCCTGTCCATCGAGAATTGAATAGTGTGTATGCACATGTAAATGCACAAATGGGTGTATTGGCATATTTATCTCTTTTTTTAGCATTTTAGGTGATTTACAAATTTAAGAAACATTAATTTTGTTTTATCCCTAATAAATGAAAAAGTTATCAACAAATATCGGTTTTATTCATTTACTTTGTATTTTGTTTTTTGATTGAATGTAAATTACATAATACATTTCTTAGAAAATTTTGTTTTTACTATGTACAAGCTTGTTATTTTTGATTTAGACGGTACGCTTTTAGATACAATTGGAGATCTTGCCGAAAGTTGTAATTATGCATTGAAAATGTGCGGGTATGAGCCTCATCCTGTTAATGCCTACAACTTTTTTGTGGGGAATGGAATAATGAAACTTTTTGAAAGAGCCTTGCCTGAAGATGCCAGAGATGCTAAAACATTAAGAGAGATGAGAGAGTATTTTTTGTGGCACTACTCAAAACATAACAACGTGCATACAAAACCATACGAAGGAATTATTGAGCTACTAAAAAAATTGAATAACAACAACTGCATGTTGGCTGTTGCTTCAAATAAATATCAAGAGGCTACGGAAGAGATTATAAAGAGCTATTTTAAGGATATAAGTTTTGTTAAAATTTTGGGACAACGCGAAGGTATTCCTATAAAACCCAACCCTTATATCATAAACGAAATTTTAAGCTCTACGAATATTGAGGCAAAAGAGACTATTTATGTTGGAGATTCGGGCGTTGATGCTGCTACCGCAACCAATGTAAATGATTTGACATTCGTTGGTGTAACATGGGGGTTTAGGTCAAAAAAGGAGCTTGAAGAGTTTGGTGCTAAAATTTTTGCTGATACTCCAGATGATATTTGGGAGATATACTCAAACTATTAGTTGAGAGGCAAACATCTGCTATATCTTATTTTTTGAAATATTTTCTACGAAAAATATATGTTTTTAATATAAATATTGTAATTTAGCATACAGATAAATATAAAAAAGTTTGGTATTGATTTATTTTTACGCTTTATGTTATTTGAGGAAACCAATATTAAAGGAGTTTTCGTAATTACTCCAAATATTATTGGCGATAGTAGAGGTTACTTTGTTGAGATTTACCGAAAGGATTTATTCGACAAAGAGATTGGTTGTATTGATTTTATTCAAGAGAACCAATCATTATCGTCAAAAGGGGTTTTAAGAGGATTGCATTACCAAAAAGGTGATTTCTCTCAAGCTAAAATGGTTTGGGTTATATCAGGTAAGGTTATTGATATTGCCGTTGATTTAAGAAGAGAGTCGCACACTTTTGGCAAGCATGTTATGGTAGAGCTTTCTGATGAAAATAAAAAGGTTCTTTTTATTCCCAGAGGCTTTGCTCATGGTTTTTTGGTTGTTTCAGAAAGTGCCACATTCGCTTATAAGGTGGATAATATCTATTCTCCTGATAACGAGATTACAATTTCATATAACGATGAAATTCTTGATATTAAATGGCCCATAGATGGCTTGGATATTATACTATCTGAAAAGGACAAAAATGGTATTAAGTTTACTGATGCTGAATATTTTTAATTATACTATATTATGAAGAAGTTTTTATCACTCATCACACTTTCGTTTGTTTGTTTGAGTTTATCGGCACAAAGTTATGAAGAGGCAAAAGAGGCTTTTGATAAGCAAGATTACAAAACTGCTCTCTCTATTGCAGAACAATTAACCGATTGTAACGAAGCAAAAATACTTTTAGGCGATATGTATATTAATGGCTTAGGCATGGCTCATGCCGATTTTTCAAAAGCTATGGAATATTATACTAAAGCTGCAGAAGGGAATAGTGCAGAGGCTCAATATATTATCGGTTCGCTATACTATTCGGGCAGAGGTGTTCACCAAAGCTACACCGAGGCTGCTGTTTGGTATGAGAAATCTGCATTGAACGGGTATGTAAAAGCTCAATCGGATCTTGGAGAGATGAATTATAGAGGCAAAGGTATTCCTCGAAACTACACAAAGGCTGCCGAATGGTTTGAAATGGCAGCGGAACAAAACGATGCGAAAGCTATGTTCTTCCTCGGTGGCATGTACAATAGTCGCAATATGGGAGTTCAGACAAATACTTTAAGAACTGCCGAGCTATGGAGAAAATCTGCAGCATTGGGCTACCCTAATGCAGAGTTCTATCTTGGCCAGATGTATTTGATTGGTAGGGGTGGTATTACTCAAAATGCAGACTCTGCTATGATATGGATTAACAAAGCTGCTACTGATGGTTGTGTTGATGCTCAGTTCTATTTGGGAGAGAGTGCTCTATCACAAGGAGATATTGAAAAGGCTAAAGAGTGGTACGGAAAGGCTGCCGATAACGGCCTTCAAAAGGCTCAAATAAAATTAAGTGAGTTGAGCAAATAAAATTTAAAAGTATCTGTTTTAAATAGGAATGGATATTTTATTATCGAGGTAAACAAGTAAATCTTAAT
>JAZONU010000258.1:0-2397 GCA_045654605.1 Candidatus Caccoplasma sp.
TTTAAATGTAAATATTTTCTCATTTATTACAATATTGGGCAAATATACAAAATATAATCAATAACAAGCAATCATTCCCATAAAAGTTTTATGAACTTTAAAAAAGAGTAAAAACAGTCTAAAACATCATATTTGACAATAAAAACTGCCAAATAGTCATAAAAACTGCCAATAGTATAATAGCTAATGATAACAAGTGACAAAAAAACAACCCAAGAGAATAAAATTTGACAAAAACTTCAACAAATATGTTTGGCACGTTGTTTGAAGTAAGTAAAGTGCAAGCCACTGAGAAGACTTGCATATGAATGAAGAATATTAATAACTAAATTTTACAATAAAATGGGAAAAATTATTGGAATCGACTTAGGAACAACCAACTCATGTGTATCAGTAATGGAAGGTACAGAACCGGTTGTAATTGCAAACAGCGAAGGACACAGAACAACACCTTCAGTTGTAGCATTCATTGATGGTGGCGAACGTAAAGTAGGAGATCCTGCAAAACGTCAAGCAATCACAAACCCAACACGTACAATATTCTCGATCAAACGTTTCATGGGAGAGATGTACGATCAAGTACAAGACGAGTTAAAACGCGTACCTTATAAAGTAGTAAAAAGCGGAAACAACACTCCACGTATCGACATTGACGGACGTTTGTATTCAGCACAAGAAATCTCTGCAATGGTACTACAAAAAATGAAAAAAACAGCAGAGGATTATCTTGGTCAAGAGGTAACAGAGGCAGTTATCACAGTACCAGCATACTTTAACGATGCTCAACGTCAAGCAACAAAAGAGGCAGGAGAGATTGCAGGTTTGACAGTACGTCGTATTGTAAATGAGCCAACAGCAGCAGCTTTGGCATACGGACTTGACAAATCTGACAAAGATATGAAAATTGCTGTCTTCGACCTTGGTGGAGGAACATTCGATATCTCAATCCTTGAATTAGGAGACGGAGTATTTGAAGTAAAATCAACAAACGGAGATACACACCTTGGAGGAGACGACTTCGACCATGTAATCATAGACTGGTTGGCAGAGCAATTCCAAGCAGAGGAGGGAATTGACCTTCGTCAAGACCCAATGGCATTGCAACGTTTGAAAGAGGCAGCTGAAAAAGCAAAAATTGAGTTGTCAAGTACAACTTCAACTGAGATTAACTTGCCTTACATCATGCCTGTAAACGGAATACCCAAACACTTGGTAAAAACTCTTACACGTGCAAAATTTGAGCAATTAGCAGATAACCTAATACAAGCAACAATTGAACCTTGTCGTCAAGCATTGAAAGATGCAGGATTGTCAGCATCAGATATAAATGAGGTAATTCTTGTAGGAGGTTCAACACGTATTCCTGCAGTTCAAGCAGTTGTTGAGAAATTCTTCGGTAAAGCACCTTCAAAAGGAGTTAACCCTGACGAAGTAGTTGCAGTAGGAGCAGCAATCCAAGGAGCAGTATTGTCAGGAGATGTTAAAGATGTATTACTACTTGACGTAACTCCTCTTTCACTTGGTATTGAAACTCTTGGTGGAGTAATGACAAAACTTATTGATGCTAACACAACAATACCTACTCGTAAATCAGAGGTATTCTCAACAGCAGCCGACAACCAACCATCAGTAGAGATTCACGTATTACAAGGAGAGCGTCCAATGGCAAAAGATAACAAAACAATCGGACGTTTCCACCTTGACGGAATTCCAGCAGCAATGCGTGGAGTACCTCAAATCGAGGTAACATTCGACATCGATGCAAACGGTATTTTGAATGTATCTGCAAAAGATAAAGGAACAGGTAAAGAGCAAAGCATTCGTATCGAGGCTTCAAGCGGTTTGAGCGATGATGAAATCAAACGTATGAAAGACGAAGCAGCTGCAAACGCTGATGCAGATGCAAAAGAGAAAGAGCGTATAGACAAACTAAACCAAGCTGACGCAATGATTTTCCAAACAGAAAAACAAATGAAAGAGCTTGGCGATAAAATTCCTGCTGATAAAAAAGCAACAATCGAAGGAGCTTTATCAAAACTAAAAGATGCACACAAAGCTCAAGACATTGCAGCAATCGACACAGCAATGGGCGAGTTGAACAATGTACTACAAGCAATGGCACAAGACCTTTACAGTGCACAAGCTGCTCAACAAGGAGCTCAACAACAAGGTCCTGCAAACGAGCCACAACAAAAAGCCGGTGATGACAAAGTTCAAGACGTAGACTTTGAAGAAGTTAAATAAAAACTATTCTCATAAATATGGAAGAGGTGAACAACTTAGTTGTTCACCTCTTTTTGTAACTGGTACAATTTATAATAAAGTGGATTTGTAAGTAATATGTCTCTATTTCTGTTCAACTCTTAATCCCTTAATTTTACCTTTAAAACCGTTAAT
>JAZONU010000259.1:0-6831 GCA_045654605.1 Candidatus Caccoplasma sp.
TATTGTTTTATCTCTATATTTTGAGAAACAGATGTTTATTTCTATCTTTGTCTTTGTAAAGAATGGATTACAAGATAGTTTATATATAAATTTCAAGTTATGAAAAGACTTATTACTCTTGTTAGCTTTTTTATTATCTCAATTGTATTTGCTTATAGCCAAAACAACAAATTATCAATTAGCTCTCAAAGGTTAATACATGAGATTAACAATAGTAACAATACTTTATTAAAATCTTCAACAGAGAAATACTCTAAGATAGGAGCATACATCATTATTGAGAATGGTGCAGATCCCTACTCTTTAGAAGAATTCGAAGTTGAAGTAAATATGGTTTTAGACTCAATTGTTTCGGTTCGTATTCCTCTTGATGCCATTGATGCAATTTCAAATCTTGATATTGTAAAGAAGATTGACGCCGGAGGTAGAGCAAAACCTAAAATGGATAAAGCGAGAGAAGCTATTAAGGTTAGCAATATTATAAGTAGTATTGATTTACCTTCGGCATACTCTGGTAAAGATGTAGTTATTGGCATCATAGATTGTGGCATTCAGTTAGACCACATAAATTATTATGACAATAATGGCAACTTACGTATAAAACGTGTTTGGAACCAACCAGTTAATACAGGCACTCCTCCCGAAGGGTATAGTTATGGCAGTGAATATAAGTCAGAAGAGGAGATTATAGCGGCAGGGTATGACGAAAAATCAGAAACTCATGGAGGTCATGTAACAGGTATTGCAGCCGGAAGTTATAAAGAAAATGATTTTTACGGGATTGCTCCTGAATGTGATATCGTTTTTGTAAGTTACAACTATAATGATATGAGTATTGAATGGAACTCAATATCTGATGCTATAGCATATATATACGACTACGCAGATAGCGTAGGAAAACCTTGTGTTGTAAATATAAGCTTGGGAGATGTTTATGGACCTCATGATGGCTGCTCTATTTTTGACCAAGTTTGCGATGCACTACAAGGCGAAGGGAAACTTATTGTTGGTAGTGCTGGAAATGAAGGAGCAAATAGACAACATATTAAAAAAACATTTACAACGCCACAAGATAGTTTAAGAACTTTTGTTTCGCTACTAACCAAATATGGTTCGTACTATGCTACCCAATGCGACCTTTATGGAGAGCATAATAAAGAGTTTAAAGTTAAAGTCTGCGTTGTAAAAACAAGTAACGGAACTATTATTAATGAGACGGAGAGTGTTTCATCAAATAGCATTGGCACACACACTTTCTCTCTTTCAAAGGTTAACGGCATAGGTGCAAACGCATCTTTTCAGATTAGTTGCGAACTTGAGCCCGGAAGTAACAGACCTCACATAGGCATATTGGGAATGGCGAGTTCAGTTTCAACAGGATATACAATAGGTTTTAAAGTCATTGGAGAGACAGGCACAACCGTTCATGGATGGACTGATGACTACTATAGCCGATTTACGAACAAGTCAAATCTTGAAGGCTGGACTCCTGGCGATTTAGAGAGCAACATTGCTGAAATTGGAGGAACAGGTAAGCGCATCATAAGCGTTGGTTCATATAAAACAAAAGTATATACAACAACATCTTATATTGGAGAGATATCTTCATTCTCAAGCAAAGGGCCAACTATTGATGGAAGAATGAAACCTGACATTACTGCTCCGGGAGAGTACATTGTTTCTTCTTTTTCAAATTCCGATTATATTACAAGCAGTAACACTACAGAGATAAGCAGAGGAGATAAAATTAATGTTGACGGAGTTAATTACTACTGGGGTAGTATGAGAGGAACATCGATGAGTGCACCTATGGTTACAGGTACTTTGGCTTTATGGTTAGAGGCTAATCCAAATCTTACTCCTGAGGATATACGAGAAGTGTTTAGCCAAACAGCAATTAGAGATAGCGAAACAGGTAGCGAACCAAACAATACTTGGGGATATGGAAAACTTGATGCATGGAATGGTCTTAAAAAGGTTTTGGAGATGACAGGCATTGAGAATGATTGTACACTAATAGATGAACTATCGACAAAGGTTTTTGCCCGTAATGGTGAAATAAATGTTTTATTTACCAAGAACATAAATAATTGTTCTATTAGCATATATGACATTACAGGAAAATGTATAAACAACACCTTTATTGGCAATGTAAATGCTGGAGAAGAACTCTCTTTTAATAAAGGAACAGAAAAAGGCATCTATATTATAAAAATAAATGGCGACAATCTTTCAACTGCCACCAAAGTTATTTTATAATTCTAAGAATTAGAAATGAGGACTTGTGCTTTCTGTTAATAAGTCAGAGTTACAAAATATTTACATATCTAAAAGTCCATCAGGGAGGTTCATTGTAATCTCCCTTTTTTCATCATCTATCTCTTCAACAAAGTCATCTGTTGCCGGAATTAAGAACTCTTCCCCACTCTCGGTTATAACAGAGAACAAGATGTTTGCTGTACTATCATCAACACCTTCAATTGTTCCAATCAATTTACCATCTGAATATATTTTATATCCTATTATACCCTCTCCACAATTCATGGGTTGTGAATCGGTTATATATTTCATCGGGAAGTATAGCTCTCGACCCAATAAGAGTTTTGCTGAATCGGTATCATCTATGTCCTCAAACTTTATAAGTGCTGTTACATCACTTTTAAATCGATACTCTTCTATAAAGAACGGAACAAATATTCCATCTATATCTGCAACAAGATATGGTGCTTCATCCTCTCCGAATATATCATTGGTAAAGGTACACGATAACTCCCCTGAAACTCCGTGAGTTTTGGTTACTTTCCCTATCTTTATTACCTCTTGTGGTTTAATCATTGCTTATTCGTTGAATTGATGCTCCTAATGCATTTAATCTCTCGTCAATCTTCTCGTAACCTCTATCTATTTGGTCAATGTTGTCAATCTTACTTGTTCCTTGTGCCGACATTGCTGCTATCAACAAAGCTATTCCTGCTCTAATATCGGGAGAAACCATTGACGTTGCGCGTAATGGGTGTTGCTTATCTAAACCTATTACAACCGCTCTGTGCGGATCACAAAGAATAATTTGAGCACCCATATCAATAAGTTTATCAACAAAGAACAAACGGCTCTCAAACATCTTTTGATGTATCAATACACTACCCTTTGCCTGTGTCGCCACAACCAATATTACGCTCATAAGGTCAGGCGTAAGACCAGGCCATGGTGCATCAGCAAATGTCATTATTGAGCCATCCATAAATGTTTCTATCTCGTAGTGGTCGTGTTTTGGTATGTACAAATCATCACCCTCCTCCTTGATAGTTATACCAAGACGACGAAAAGCATCAGGAATTATTCCTAAATCTTTTATGGATACATCTTTTATTCTAAGTTCAGAACCTGTCATTGCTGCCATTCCAATAAAACTTCCTATCTCTATCATATCGGGAAGTAATTTGTGTGTGCATCCTCCTAAACTTTCTACTCCTGTTATGGTTAATAGATTTGATCCAACTCCTTCGATTTTTGCACCCATAGCATTTAGCATCTTTGAGAGTTGTTGCAAATAGGGTTCGCATGCAGCATTGTATATTGTTGTTACTCCTTTTGCCAAAACCGATGCCATAAGGATGTTTGCTGTTCCTGTCACAGAGGCTTCATCCAACAACATATAACAACCGGTCAAACCATTAGATGTAATCTCGTAAGCATGACGATCTTCATCGTAGGTGAAGTTTGCACCAAGTTTTTGAATTCCCAAGAAGTGTGTATCTAATCTACGACGACCAATTTTATCACCTCCGGGTTTAGACACAACCGCTCTACCAAAACGTGCAACCAATGGACCAACTATCATTACAGATCCTCTCAATGATGAACACTTTTTCAAGAACTCGTCGCTATTAAGATAATTCAAATCTATGTTGTCCGCCTTAAATGTGTATGCCCCAACTCCAATACGAGTAACCTTAACTCCCATATCAGCCAAAAGTTCAATAAGATTGTTTACGTCTCTTATGTCAGGGACATTAGTTATTGTTACCTCCTCGCTTGTAAGCAGAACTGAACATATCACTTGCAATGCTTCATTTTTAGCTCCTTTGGGAGTAATGGTTCCATTCAAATGGCACCCCCCTTTTATTATGAATGATGACATAGATTCTATTTTTTGTTATGGCGATTATTGCGATTGTTATTATTTGTCTTCTTTGCTTGAAGATCTTTTATTGAACGTAGTTTTAAATCTTCAACTGTTATATCTCCAACTACATCCCCTACATACTCTTTTATGTCTTTCAATATTCTTTCGTCCTCTACAATCTCTTTTGATGAGTTATATAGAGTCTTTTTCATATTATTTGCCAACAAAGATAGTAACTGCTCACGCTCTTGGCTATCCTCCGGAAACGAACTGGATTTTTTTAGCATATTCTCCAATAGCTTTCCGTAATGGCGATACTTGATTGGAGATAATTTATATGATATAGGTTTGGGACGAGTATAAAGGTTATCAGGTTTTAAAACTTCATAGGGATAATCAATATCGAGTTTAAAATCAGACATTATAGCCAAATGATCCCACAATTTATGTTTGAAGTCGTCAATATCTCGTAAGTGAGGGAAAAGGTTTCCCATTGTAGCAATTATTGCATATGCACAACGAGTTCGTTCCTCACGATCCTCAATTTGGGTACAATAATCGACCATTCGCTGTATGTTACGTCCATACTCGGGTAACTCTAATTTCTTTAACTGTGTGTTATAATCCAACATTATTTGTTTGATATATTATTTAATACTTTGTTTTTGGGAGTTGTTGCTTGAAACTCCTTTAAATAGAATGGTTGGTAATAGGCTGTATCTTGAAAATCTTGATTACGGAAAGCTCGTTCAGATAGTGCCAACATCGATTTTGCCAATGGTGCTATACCTGATATAAATATGGCATTCTCGCTCTTTATCACATCTTTGCACTTCTCTGCTCCGTCTCCAAAGAATACAACTTTACGCTCCTTTAAAATTTCTGAAAAACTATTTTCATCAATTATATTGGCTGCTATTGGCAAAGTTGGTTGCAATGCTCTATCATAGATTGCTGAATATACCTCCATTCTACGAGCATCAATCATAGGGCATAATAGAGCATCTTCATCAGCATTGGGATTGAACATTACTGCACAAGCCATAATCTGAGTTGTATCAAGTGCAATCAAAGGCACATCCAAACCAAAGCATAAACCTTTTGCCATTGACACTCCGATTCTCAATCCTGTATATGAACCGGGACCGCCACTTACAGCAACAGCATCTACTTTTAAATTATTCGATTTTACAAATTCAAGAGCATCATCGACATATCCTCCCAATAACGATGCGTGAGATGGTCCATCAAAATGTTCGCGATTAAATGCCACCGATCCATCAACGGTTACTGCCAATGAACACACTTTTGTTGAAGTTTCTATATTTATTATGCAGGGCATATTTAGTTGTTAGTTGTTAGTTTTTAGTTGTTAGTAGAGAAACTTTTGTTTCTCATAGCTGCTCACGCTCAATAATG
Source organism: Candidatus Caccoplasma sp. (assembly GCA_045654605.1). Taxonomy (GTDB): domain Bacteria; phylum Bacteroidota; class Bacteroidia; order Bacteroidales; family G3-4614; genus Caccoplasma_A. Next base: position 5,546 of record JAZONU010000259.1, read on the forward strand.
TACAAACGAGTTTAACATTGTATTTGCTTAACCGTGGCGTTGTTAGTTAGTTTATATTTATTTCTGCGAAGATAATATATTTTTTTTAGTTGTTTGTTGTTAGTTGTTAGTTTTTAGCTATTAGTTTGTTATAAATAGATTTTAATGTATTAACAAACTATAATACTTTAATGATTTTATATTAATCATATTGAAGTTTAAGAAGGAGATTAGAAGATATTTATTTTAAAGTGTATGCTATATGCGTATTTATATGTAACTTTGTTTAAAATTCAGACATTATAAAATGTATTATTACTCTTTAAAAACAATGTTTTTTACAAGAGATATTTGTATCTTCGTACTTTCAAAAGACAAAATTTAAAAGAACACTATGTTATACTCAATGACAGGATACGGAAAGGCTGTTGTTAAACTTCCTTCTCGTGATATTACAATAGAGATTAAATCGCTAAATAGTAAACAATTAGATTTATCAGTAAGAATTCCTTCGGTTTACTCCTCTATCGATGGTCGAATAAGAAGCGAAATTGCGAAACTTGTTGAACGAGGGAAAGTTGAATTTTCAATGAGAGTTGAAAATATATCTTCTTCGAACGGAGCTTGTGTTAATATTCCTGTCATCAAAAAATATAAAGAGCAAATAGTTGATGCTGCCAATGATATTGGAGCTACTATACCTGAGAATTGGTTTGAAATTCTTTTGCGTATGCCCGAGGCTATTACTACCGAAGTTAAAGAAGTTAACGAGGAGGAAGAAGAGGCTATCATTGACGGTGTTGTTGAGGCTATTGAGGGTTTGTGCAAATTTAGAGAGCAAGAGGGTGCCATGCTACAATCTTTCTTTGAAAACAAACTTCAAAATATCAGAGATTTGCTAAATAGCGTTGAACCTTACGAAAAGGAACGTATCGAAAAGATTAAAGCTCGCCTAATTGAAAATCTTGAAAAGATTAAAGAGGTTGATTACGATAAAAACCGCTTTGAGCAAGAACTTATTTTCTATATTGAAAAACTTGATATCAACGAAGAAAAAATACGTCTTGACAACCATTTGAAATATTTTAAAGAGACAATGGATGCTCGTCAGGGACAAGGTAAAAAACTTGGATTTATTGCTCAAGAACTTGGTAGAGAGATAAACACTATGGGTTCAAAAGCTAATAACGCAGAGTTACAACGTATTGTGGTTGAAATGAAGGATGAATTAGAACAAATCAAAGAGCAAGTTCTTAACGTCTTATAATTGTGATAATTTATGAAAAGAGGAAAATTGATTATTTTTT
>JAZONU010000260.1:0-3331 GCA_045654605.1 Candidatus Caccoplasma sp.
GTAAAATTTATTGACTCAAACCAATATGCAGAGTTTTTTAAGGAACTTTATATTGACTCTTTTGAGAACAAAATTTATCATAAAGAGGAGGGTAAAAGTGTAAACACTTATCTTGAGGCTATTCCTTTGGATAAGGTTAATTTGCAGTTGATGAATACTTCTCGCAAAGTGTTTTCACAATCATCAGGACGAAATTATTGGAACCTTGTTTTTAGTATTAAGACCCCTGAATATGAAACACGCGATGGTAAAAATTACATTGTAAGAGATAGTAACGGAGAGGTTAAATATACTCGAAGTGAGAACTTCTATTTCAATTTATATGAAGAGAGTAACGGGGTTATAGACGAGTACTTAACCTATAATGTTATTTTACGTGAGGAGAATGGAGAGGTTCGTTATTACACTTATAGAATGAGACTATATGCAGTAATGGATTGGAGCAAAATTGAGGAAGGTACTTCTGTTAATTTTAATCCAAGAGGTATATTAGATACTGCATATAATATTGACAACTCGCCTCAAATTAAAAAGTATATTGACGAGAAAGAGAGTTATTTGCCGATAAAGATTGAGGCTAAAACTACTTTTAACCTTACCTCTAATAATAGGATAATGTTATATGGTGCAAGTCAATGTTCTGACTCATACTCTTGGTTTAAGGAGTGGTTGGAGAGATATATAGGGGCAGAGGTTATAAATGCAGGAAATCCGGGATGGAATGCTAAACAACTCGCAAGTACCGATTATTACAATAAGGTAAAGAGTATAAATCCTGATGTAATATATGTAATGTTGGGAGGTAACGACAAAGGTGATGATGTTGGTACGTTTGGTGCAATTGAATCGCAACCTTTGGTTGATGAAATTCCATTAACAGAGAGTTGGAGTAAAGATGAAGCAGGAAGTAAAGAGTATAAGTTTATACAATGTCTTGACTATATACTTCGTAAACTTAAATCAGAGTATTACGAGATAAATGATAATCCAAAAGAGGATAAGCGTTTCCCCTACATTATTGTAGGCACATTTACTTCGCAACACCGAGAGGGCTATTCAATGATAGAATACAACGATCCTCAAAATTGGCTAAATAAACGTAATGCTATTGTTGAGTGTGCTAATAAGAATAACCTGCCTTGTATTGATGTCTTCTCGGAGATAGGTATCGATTGGGATAAGGAGCCATACTATAATCAGGATTTTGATTACAATGCCTCAACAAGTAAACCTACTCTTGTGAACAGAGGTATTTACACTCTTGATGGTTTACACTTAAATGAGTATGGTTTTGAGAGATTGGCAAGATTGTTAAGTGGTGCATTGCTTCCATCTAATGGACTAAAAGCCATTGAATGGAGCGAGTCGTTTAATCTTAATGATTACAAAACGCAGGGTATCTACTATATCAGTGGCGAGAGATTATTGAGCGAGTATGATAACTTGCCTATTATGAACGCATCTCCGGGACATACCATTAGCGGACAATTGACTGTTTTAGATGCTTCGTTGAGTGATGCCGAGCAATGTATCACTCAATACTTGAAACTTACTAACCGAACAGGTAGCGAGGGTAAAGAGTATATCCGTACATACAATAAATACTCTAATGGCTCGGAGAATTGGAGTGCTTGGAGAGAGATTAAACAGACGGCTAATCTCAACCAAATTAGTGATGCGGAGTTGAAGAATTATACCGAGAATGGTACTTATGAGGGTGCAATCTTTAATGGTAGTTACGATATACAAGATATAACATCTACAATCGCATCTTTTATCTCTGCAGTTAAAAGTCCTGATGGTGCAAGAGAGTTGCCGAGTGGTAGCCTCTTTACTATGGAAGTGCTAAATAATTATGCTGTTGTAGCTAAAGCGGAACAGATGGGGTTGAGTGTGCGAATACCACAAAGCATTGTTCAGAAAGCAAAGGTACTATTGATTGGAGACTCGTATTATGAAGTGCATAGAAAATATTTTAATATTGATGATAACGGTCCTCGTTCATATTGGAGTAATTGGTGGGTTATTGGAAAATGATAGATGCAATGTAGGAGTATGTAAGAATGGAGACTATAAGCGAGATAGCTGTATTGGTTACGGCTATTGGAGGTTTTGAGTTGATTAAATGGGTAGTAACTTGGATTGCTACCCGTAAATCGACCAGAAAAAAGGTTGAGGAAGAGGCAGAAGCATTGCAGATTGGAAATGAACAGAAACGTGTAGATTGGCTTGAAAAGCGTATTTGTGAACGAGATTCAAAAATTGATTCTCTTTATATAGAATTAAGAGCCGAACAACAAAACAGATTAGAGGAGATTTTTAAACGTCATGAACTTGAACTTCAACTCAAAGAAAGTGAGGTTAAAAGGTGTGATATTCGCAAATGTTCAAATCGTAAGCCTCCAAGTGATTATTAAAAAAAATAGGTAGTTATGAAATTGTTGGTTAAAAGAAAATTTTTAGGGAAAAACTATACAATAGGAGCATTGTATATTGATGGAAAATATTTTTGTGATACACTTGAAGATAGAGTTGTAGATGTTGATAAAAGTGGAGCCTTTGATGGAGAGGAGAAAAAAATTGCAGGTAAAAGTGCAATTCCGTACGGGGAGTATAAAGTGGTTGTAAATCGTTCTCCAAAATTTGGTCGCGAGTTACCTCGCCTATTAAACGTTCCGCACTTTGAGGGAATATTAATACATAGAGGTAATAGTGCTGCTGATACATCGGGGTGTATTCTTGTTGGAGAAAATAGTTTAAAAGGGAAACTTTCAAACTCTTCTATATATGAAGAGATATTGGTTGTTGAGTGTAAAGGCGTTTTAAAACGAGGCGAAACAATAACCATTAAAATAGAGGAATCATGAAAAAAAATAAAAGAGCTATGTTGATACTGATACTACTCTTTGTCCTGTATGTGCCTATGACTGTTTTTACAGGATGTATAAGCTCAAGAGAAATAACTCAAACTTCGAGAATAGATACACTCTATTTTGAACGTATCGTTGAAGTACAACGTATAGTTAGAGATACTGTTGAAGCAAACTCTACAAGGGTGGAGTATGTCCCCGATTTATCTGGTAAGTGGAAACCTACAAAGATGGTTGTTGAGAAGAATGTTCAAAGAGCAACGCAGAAGTGTAATGTGGAGCAAACTATATCTGATGAGGTTGCTTTAAAGTCAGAGTCAATAACAAAATCGGAGACCTCAAAAATGCCAAAATCAAAGAGGATGTTAATAGCCATATTTGTTGTTGTATTAATTCTTATTGCCGTTATAAAACTTTGTAAATAAATCTGTAGAGGTAAATAAAATAAAAATATAATCTTA
>JAZONU010000261.1:0-8513 GCA_045654605.1 Candidatus Caccoplasma sp.
AAATAACCTTTACCCTATTATTATCTTCAATAATAAGTTTCTCTTCAACCATTGTTAATGCACAAGAGAATGTAATAACTTTTGTTATTCCAAATTCGCTTTATAACATGTATAAAAGCGAAAACTACTTAGGTGTAAATCATAAACTGAATAATATTTTCAACATAAAAAATAGTGATAAATATCCTACTTCGGCAGTTGATGCGGAGTTTATGAAAATTGAAACTGCATATCGTTCGGGAGATAAGGATATTAAGAGCAAAATATTTGAATATAAAAAGAACAATCACGACCCCCTATATACTCAACGAGTTGATTTGATGTTGGGTAGCATTTATGTTGCCGAAGGTAATATTGAGGAGGCAGAGAGGGTTTATAATAGAATTGATAGCGACAGACTCTCATCGCAAGATAAGGAGGAGTATATTATAAACAAAAGTATTCTTCTGTTTAACCAGAATGAGTATGCAAAAGCTGAAGAGGAGTTGACTCGAATAGCCTCAAAAAAATCTTCAAACCGCACTCCCGCAGTCTTCTATTTGGCATGTGCAAACTATGCACAGAACGATTATGCACAAGCAAAAGAGGGATTTTTGGAGTGTCTAAATAATAAAACCTTTGGAGAGAGTGCTAAATATTATTTGACAAACATATACTTCGCCAATAAACTCTACGACGCTGCATTTAAGTCGGGAGAGGAGTTGTTGGGTAACGAAACAACTACACAAAGCTATATAACTCCTTTAAAGAAAATTTGTGGAGAGAGTGCTTTTGCTTTGGGTGATGTACAAAGTTCAATAAAATATCTTCAAGAATATACTTCGGAGAGTGGTGATGACTATCGTGCGGTCTATCTTTTAGGTGTTTCGTATTACAACACTAAGCAATATGACGATGCAATAAAAACATTAACTAAACTTACTGACGAAAACAATAGTTTTTCGCAAAGTGCTTACCTGTATTTGGGACACTCTTACTTGCAAACAAAGGATAAAAACGGAGCTATGTTCGCCTACGAAAAGGCAATGGCAGACGATAGCGATTTGGAAGCGAAAGAAAGTGCAATGTATAACTACTGCATTATAATTGAGGAGAACAATATTCTACCGTTTGAGAAGAAAGTTGAGGTTTATGAAACCTATATAAACCTATTCCCCAAAAAGTCAAACGCAAAAGCCATAAATCAGATATTGGCTGTAAGTTATTTGACTACAAAAAATTATAAAGCAGCTTTAGCTTCGGTAAACAAAGTAAATAATCCTGATAAGGAACTTTTAAAAGCTAAGCAGGTTATTCTCTATAACTTAGGAACACAAGAGTTTGAGAAAAAAGAGTACTCAAGAGCTAAGGAGTATTTTAATCAAGCCATAAATGTTGGTGATTACAATGTTGATATAAAGGCAAAAGCGTACTTGTGGAGAGGTGAAATTAATTATCTGTTCAAAAATTATTCAGAAGCAAGTAAAGATTTCAAAAAACACATTTCGTTGTTGAAGAATCCTGATGCCAATTCGTACTACTCTCTTGGATATACCTACTTTATGCAACAGAAGTATAGCGAGGCTGAAAAGCAGTTTAGCACCCACATTGCAAAAAATAGCGGAAATAAGGTTACAAAAGCTGATGCATATAACAGAAAAGGTGATTGTTTGTATATGATGCGTAGCTATACAAATGCACTCAAAGCGTATAGCGAAGCTGAAAAAACATATAACCGTTCGGCAGATTACTCACTATATATGCAGGGTATAATATATGGCATTGAGAAACAATATAGTAAAAAGGTTGAGGTATTAAACTCTCTTACTATGATGTATCCTCAATCATCGTACACACCAAAGGCGTTGTTGGAGAAGGGTAATGCTGAGATTTCGTTAAACAAAAACAATAATGCTCTTTCTTCGTTCACTAAAATCTATAAAAACTATCCCAAAACCAATGAGGCTCGCAAGGCTCTTCTTCAATCGGCACTGATATATATGAGTCAAGGAGAGAACAATAAAGCTGTATCGGCATATAAAACCCTTATAGAGGAATATCCCGGTAGCAACGAAGCTAAAATTGCAATGGAAGATTTGAAGAACTATCATATTCAACAGGGCGATATAGAGCCTTACACCGAGTATGTGAAAAAAGTAAGCGGTGAGGAGGTTTATAGCAATGCTCAATTAGATTCGCTAACTTATTATGCTGCCGAGAGTGCCTTCTTGCAATCGCCAAGCGATAAGAGCATAAATCAATTGAAAAATTATATAAACAAATATCCTAACGGAACATTTAGTTCAAATGCATCGTTCTATGTAGGACAATATGGATTTAACAAAAATAACTTCAACGAGGCACGTCAATATTTCGAAAATGTATTGGTGAGTAAAAATGTAATGCTTCTTGAAGAGACATTGCACTCTCTTGCTACAATTGAAGAGTTGGATAAGAATTACAATAAGGCATATACATACTATAATCGTCTTGCCGGCGAATATACAACAACTGCTCTCGGGAAAGAGGCTCAATCTTCAATTGTAAGAGTTTTGTGTTTAGATGGCAAGTACAGTGAGGTAATAACAACAGCTTCGCAATTAATTTCGGATAATGTAAATATTACAAACATTGATGAAGTTAGATATTATAGAGCAAAAGCATATAGTGCATTGAACAATAACGATAAGGCTTTAAGTGATTGGGAGGTATTATCATCAACAGCTCACTCGACATACTCTACCGAAGCAAAATATATGGTTGCCGAGAGCTTGTTCAATAAAAATATGTTAACTAAAGCCGAAGAGAGTATAAATAATCTTCTTTCGAGCAACAACGGTGAGAGATATTGGATAGCTCGAGGAATTGTATTGCTATCAGATATTTCGGCAAAACAGGGTGATGAGTTTAAGGCTAAAGAGTATTTGAAGAGCCTAAAAACAAACTATACCGAAAACGATGATATACAAACAATGATAAAAACAAGATTAACAAAATATGAAAACTAAAATTTTAATCGCTTTTGCATCAATGGCATTAATGTTTAATATCTCAAATATTAATGCACAAAGCATTGATCGTGAAGTTACGGTGGAGAAGGAATATACTCCTGAGGTGGATGCTGCCGTAAAAGAGACCGGTATTCCCGAAGCTGAAAATCCATTGGTTGAAAAACCTGTTAATGAATATTCAACATGGGCTGTTCCTCTACCTGGAACACCTGCATCGCAACCCCTATTGGTTAGTGAATTAAAGGGACAAGAAAGCTTCGCTAATCAACGTGGATATGCAAACTTTGCTATGGGAAATAACCTTAACATAAATGCTGATGCCGGAATACGCATAATCAATAGCAAGCGAGATCAACTCGGTGTATGGTATAACCACATCTTTACGGGAGGAAATCTCAAATATAAAGATAATATTCCTGTGTATGGAGGCGAAAGCGTATATCAACACCTGAATACAAATGTAGTGAATGCTACATACAAACATGCATTCAATAAGTTAGAGTGGAAAACAAGTTTAGCTTATAAACATAATACTTTTAACTATTATGGTGCTAAACTTATACCTAATCTAACAACAATACATGAGACAGAATATCAAAAAGTAAATCAATATGCAGTTGGAACATCGTTCAGTACAACAAAGAACAGCGATTTAACCATAAATGCATCTGTAGGGTTTGTCGGATATTACAATAACATAGGTTATATGATTGGCGAAAAGGGAGGACGAGAAAACCACCTTACTGCCAATTTGGAACTTGCAGCACGATTAGGAAGCAATAACAATCGTTTAGGATTTGAGTTTGATGTGAATAATTTAATTTATAACGACGCCGCCATAGCAAACAACTATACAATGGTATCGCTTACTCCATTCTATAAATTCGCAAACGATAAAATAAGAATGAAGGTTGGTGCAAAAATAGATATCTCAGTAAATGATGGTACTATTTTCCGTTTTGCTCCCGATTTTGAATTTAATGCCGACATGGGAAAATACTTCCACTTCTATACAGTTGTTGATGGAGGAAAAGAGCTAAATACATGGAGTAAAATGTCTGCCAGAAACATTTATATAAATCCTACCCGCCAATTAGATAACACATATACTCCTGCCAATGCCACAATGGGAATATTATTTGACTATTTCCCGGGTATATCGTTCAGGGTTTACGGAGGTATAAAGACCTCTAAAGATGCTCTCTTTGATATGCGTTATAACGAAACAATTGTGGATAATATGATTGCTTCATACGAGGTGGTTGATTACACTCCAATTGATGCATATCGTTGGTTGGGTGGTGCAAACATTACCTTTAAATTGAAAAAGATTTTAGAGGGAGAGGTTAAATGGGTGTATAACTCGTGGAGAAGTCGTAACGGAAAAGAGACAATTCTTTCGGCACTTCCTAAAAACGAGTGGAGTGTAAAGGTGGGTGTAAACCCAATAGAAAACCTATCGTTAAATGCAAACTTCTATATGGGATTGGGTAGAGGTTATCGCTATCAAAACGAGTATGGAATGTTATCTTATGAAAAAATGGGTGATATATACGACCTTAATTTAGGAGTAAACTACTCATTAAACAAGATGATAAGCTTTAATTTACAATGGAATAACATACTATCGCAACACTACGACATATATTACGGAATGCCTGCACAACGAATGCACTTCTTGCTGGGAGCTGCAGTTAAATTTTAGCAGTAGCAGTGTCATAGAGTTATAAAATTCAAAGGATAAGGCAATAAGTCAGTATTTTATTCGTTTTAAGATAAGAATTATGAAACGTATATTATACATATTAATTGCCTTATCCTTTGTTGTTTCAACAAATGCACAGACTCGAAAATTGGAACGACGTCCGTATGCCGACCAAAAACGTGTGCATTTTGGATTTTCATTGGGATTAAATATGCAAAATCTACGACTTTTACCTATTGGAGAACCCGATGAGAATGGTGAAATTTGGTTGGCTGATGTACCTTCATTTTCTCCGGGATTTAATGTTGGACTACTATGCGACCTATATTTATGCCCCTACCTTAATTTACGTTTTACCCCAACATTTCTTTTTGGAAACAAAACTGTAACATTTCGCGGAGAGTATTCGGGAGAGGAACGAAAGGCCGATGTGAAATCGAACTATATTCAGGCTCCAATAGAGTTAAAATATAGTGCAAAACGAATAAACAACTATCGACCCTATATGATGGTGGGTGTTGCACCAACATTCGATGTATCGAAGAAAAGGGGCGATTTGCTTCGTCTTAAAACATACGATACCTATTTAGAGATAGGTTTGGGTTGTGATATATATTACCAATACTTTAAATTTATCCCGGAGCTGAAATTCTCATTTGGTCTGCACGATATTCTAAATCGTAAGAGGGATGATTTAATTGACCCCTCGGAATACAAATACACCGCAGCAATAGACAGGGTAAGCTCAAAAATGGTTATTCTAACCTTCTACTTTGAGTAAAGTTTTTTATAAGAGGAATTCTCTAACAACTAAAAACTAACAACTTTTCTACCCAAAGAATACGTATGCTATGAAGATTGCTGCTATTATACCTATAAAGTCGGCAATAAGACCTACACCTGCGGCGTAGCGACTGTTTTTAATCCCTACAGCACCAAAATATACTGCAATAATATATAGAGTTGTATCTGTTGCTCCCTGAATTGTTGAGGATACACGAGCCACAAACGAATCTGCTCCGTAAGTATTCATAGCATCAACCATCATACCTCTTGCTCCACTACCACTTAATGGTTTCATTAATGCAGTAGGTATGGCTCCCACAAAATCTGTGTCAAATCCGCATGCTGCCACTAAATAGGTTATACCATCAGTTAAATAGTCCATTGCTCCTGATGCCCTAAACATTCCTATGGCAACCAACATAGCAACCAAATAGGGGATTATGGTTACAGCTGTTTTAAAACCATCTTTTGCTCCGTCAATAAAAGCCTCGTAAACATTTATTTTTTTTCTTACTCCAGCCAATAAAAATAGTATTATAATTGAGAAGAGCAAGATGTTAGCTCCCACTGTGGAATAGAGAGAAACCTTTTCGGCAGGTAAATTCATAAAGAATGCCAACAGACCTCCCATTAAGACGGTTGTAACAGCAATGGTAGAGATTATAACTTTATCAAAAATATTGATTCGTTGTTTAATACATGTAATTATCAATCCTATAAGGGTTGTTATGTATGTAGCTATAAGTATAGGTAAAAATACATCAGAGGGGTTTAATGCTCCACCTTGAGCCCTGTATAGCATTACACTTATGGGAATAAGTGTGAGTCCTGTTGTATTAAGCACCAAGAACATTATCATTGCATCGGTGGCTCTATCTTTTTGGGTATTCAGCTCCTGCATCTCCTTCATGGCTTTAAGCCCAAGAGGTGTGGCTGCATTATCCAAACCCAGCATGTTGGCAGAGAAGTTCATAAATATTGAACCAAATATGGGACTATTTTTTGGAATAGAGGGGAATAATCTTGAGAAGAAAGGCGATACCCATCTGGCGAATATGGCAATAATACCGCCACGTTCTCCAATCTTCATAATACCAAGCCAAAGTGCCAGAACACCTGTCAAACCGAGAGATATTTCAAATGCTGTTTTGGCAGAAGAGAATGACGAGTTCATTATCTCTGACCACACATTAAAATCACCCTCGAAGATGCTCCTCAATATTGCTGCAACAAAGGCTATAAAAAAGAAGGCTATCCAAATATAATTGAGTACCATATTAAGAAAATATTTTTCAATAAAATTCAAAAAGCTTCTAACCTCTTCCCGAACTATCAATCAAAGTTCTCAGTTTAGAATTAAATCCTTCGTTAGCCATAAGCTGTTCAATTGTAACGTGCATACGATAACGCCAGTGATGACGTGCAACAGCAGGAATGTTTATACGTTCTGCCTCAACATCAGAGAAGCGGATATTCTCATCAATTGACAACCAATCTTGGAACGAAAGAATAGCCAATAGAGAAGGGCTGTAAAGGTGTCTGCAAACAACCTCTTCACAAATCTCACCACTTGCAACACGGGGAGTAGCACCACCATGGTTTAACATTGTGCGGTAGTAGTGATCGGTAACCTCAGGGTTCTCTTCCCACCAGCCTCTCAGTGTTGACATATCGTGAGTTGATATAGAACAAACCGAACGTAAAGGATAGTAGTATGTATTGCCAAACTCTTGATATGGAGCTTTTGGCATACGTTCAATCTCCAAACTCAAAATTTGAAGTTGCTCCATTACCCAAGGTACACATTCGGGAACCATACCCAAATCCTCGCCACAAGCCAACATAGAGGTGCATTGTGTAAGCATTGGCAATTTTCTCATTGCCTGTTTATACCAAAACTCACTATGGCGGTGGTAATAATAGTAGTCGTACAACGCATTAAAGGCGTTCTGCTCGGCAGAAGTAAGTCGTTTGTATATATAGTCGTTTTGAGCACAAATACGAGGATGGTAAAGATTTATATCGTTACGGTCGGTAACAAACAAGACATTGCTGATAAGCGAATAAACGCCCTCCTTAATATCATCATCACATCCATTCTCCCAGCACCATCTCTCTACTTTGCGTTGAGTATCAAACTCAGGACGTAATTCCCAGCGTCCATTTGATAGTGGCATCAAGAATGTATCCTTAACAAAGTCTGCCTTACCTCCGAAAATATCGTTAAGAATATCTTCGTTTATAAAAGGTGTTGTCATAAATTGAGGACGGAATTCAAGTCCGAAACTTGCAATTTCGTCGGTTGTCATACCCTTTGCAGGAACAAACTGACCTAACAACCCATGAACCGAGTGTGTAGGAATTTCCCAAATACGGAAGAATCCAAGAATATGATCAATGCGATAGGCTGTAAAATATTCGCTCATCTTACCAAAACGCTTACGCCACCAAGCATAATCATCTTTAGCCATAACCTCCCAATTATAGGTAGGAAATCCCCAATTTTGTCCGTTTGCAGAGAAGGCATCTGGCGGAGCACCTGCCTGTCCGTTCATATTGAAGTAGTGAGGTTCGGTCCACGCCTCAACACTGCAACGACTTATACCAATTGGAATATCTCCTTTTAAGATAACATTTTTGCTACGTGCAAACTTGCTAACCTCAATTAACTGAATGTGCAAATTATATTGAATATAGTAGTAGAGGGCAATAGCCGAGTAAACCTCGCTCTCAGGCGAACATAACTCTTTAATCTTATCCTCATTATAAACTGCATATTCACCCCATGAATTGAAGTCGGGAGTAGCGTTGATATCTCTCAAATAAGAGAATGCAGCATAAGGTAGTAGCCAATGAGAGTTTTCGTCAAAGAATTTTTTAAATCCTGCCGAAGCCAATACCCTTTTACCATTCTGTTTAAAGAGTGCTTTAATGTATGCCATTTTGGTATTGTTCACGCCTTCATAATCAACAAAGGGTGATGCATTCAATCTTCTACGCTGAGCCTCAAAATCGGCAACAAGAGCCTTGTT
>JAZONU010000262.1:0-2745 GCA_045654605.1 Candidatus Caccoplasma sp.
AAACCCTTTAAAAAACCGAGATGCAGCAATAGGTGTAAACACACCGTTGCTAATAGTTACAGCACTATTTGTAACACTCTATCTCGTATCAAATGTAATGGCAGTAAAAGTAATAGGAATATTCAACCTATTTTACTTTGATGCAGGTACAATAACCTTCCCTTTTGCATATATGCTTGGCGATGTGCTGACCGAAATTTGGGGGTACAAAACAGCACGTCGAGTAATATGGCTCACTCTCTTTTGTAATATACTAATGGTAGTATCTACACAAATAGGGGTATGGTTGCCATCTCCCGAACACCTTGAAACAACAGAGCAGGCATATAATCATATATTTAACTGTGTGCCAAGAATTGTAGTAGCTTCGTTAGTTGGTTTTTTACTTGGCGAGCTATCGAATGCGTGGTTTATGGAACGTATAAAAAAATGGACAAAAGGACGCCATTTATGGTTGAGAACAATAGGAAGCTCGGCAATAGCATACATCTTTGATGCAGTACCCTTTGTGCTTATAGCTTTTGCTGGAGTAGTAACCACAGAAGAGTTACTATTAATGCTTGCACTACAATATGTGGCTAAACTTGCCATAGAGGCTGTGTTTGCTACACCAATGGCATATATGTTAATAAATTATCTCAATAAATTATTGATGCGACAATAAAATGGAGAGATATTCATTGATAACAACAAAACTGCCTCGTGAATTTTTATTGTTGCAGGGTAGGGGATGTGTTTGGAAAAAATGCACCTTCTGCGATTACCATAGTGATATATCAGAAACTCCATATACGATAAATAGTGAAGTTTTACAGCGAGTAACAGGCAAATATGGAGTGTTAGATATAATAAATTCAGGCTCTGCCCCAGAACTCGATACTCAAACTATAGAGCATATAAAACAACTTGTAACCGAGAAAAACATACATACTCTATGGTTTGAAGCTCACTATTTATACCACACACAATTAAAAGAGTTTGCTAAAAATTTTTATCCAGCTAAAGTTAAATTTAGATGTGGGGTTGAAAGTTTTGATGTTGCATTACGTCAGCAATGGCATAAAGGGATACCATCACATGTAACACCTGAGGATATAGCAAAACACTTTAAAGGAGTATGCCTTTTGTGTTGCACTGCAAACGATACAAAAGAGCGAATTTTAAATGATATAACTATTGCGGATAGATATTTTGAATATGCCAGCATAAATCTATTTTGTAATAATACCACCAACGAAAAACGTAACGAGGAACTTGTTGCGTGGTTTATCGGTGAGGTATATCCTAAACTTAAAGATAACCCTAAATTTGAGGTTTTGCTTAATAATAGCGATTTAGGTGTAGGATAGATTTGTGATAATAATTCATCTGTTTACTGATATTCCTACTTAAATTTTCTCGCCTTTCACTGCTTTGCAATAAATTGCGAAGATTTTATGCAGTTGTTGCAAAATAAATTAAAGCAAACTTTATTTAACTTGTTTGTTATATCTTTAGGTAAGATAGGATGCGGTTCGAAAAAAAACAACAGGTCTTATTTGTTTTTCTCTCACCTTTCACTATCTTTGCACACCGATTGGCACAGAGGTGCTAATTATACAGATCATGATACGGGGCTAACTGGATTTGACAGCGGGTAGAAGTGATATGTAAGCATGCAGAGCGTCCTTAGGTTTGCTCTTTAATATCAGCCTATGAAATTATAACTGGCGAGAATAACTACGCTCTTGCTGCCTAATCGAAGTACAGTAGATTGGCTTAATTTCGCTACAAGGTAGTGAAACAAGACATCGCTCGGATGCTGTTGTTCCGAAGCTATCCCCTTAAGCGGTGCTATTATATCGGAAATAGTTTTAGGTGAGCCTTGCACCTCGAATGAAATTTTAAAGGCTAAGGTATATGATTGGTAGCTTTGGTCTTGTCTATACCCTACAATCTAAGCAAAGATAAGCATGTAGAAAGCCTATTGTTTCCCTGTATGGACGAGGGTTCAATCCCCTCTAGCTCCACTTTCTAATTTTTTAAAGAATAAAATTGCTAAGGCGGTTTTATTCTTTTTTTTGTATCACTATCTATCCTTTTTTACTCTTTCGGTATAGTTGCCAACTATTAAAGATGTTTTGCCATAATACATAACTTCCTGCTGCAAGTGATGACAAAGGAATGAGATATGTCGAGGATAACCATATTGCAAGTATGGTATTCTTTTGCCCGAGAGCTTGCCCGGCACTAATAGTGTTGTTGTATTTGCTTCCGATATGCCTACCTAATGCAAATTGTATTATGCAGGTTATAAGTCCTGCACATGCAACTCCTAATTTGCTATAAACTGATGCACTGCTAATTGATATGTGGTATATTGTTTGTGCTGTTACAATTGATAATGCAATTGCCCATAGGTAATATGCAATACCGCTGTATTTTACCAAGAATATGTGTATGGGTTTTGCGTAGTATCTGAATATAAGAGCAAATAAAAAAGGAATTATAAGAAGAGGGAATACTCTTGATAGAATATTTGAAAATTCTGTAATAAATGTTACTCCTTCAATAGAGTTAATTAAAGGAAAAAATAGAGGTATTACAATTGCTGCTGCTACGTTTGATAGCATTGTATATGTTACCAATGCTCCAGTATTGCCTCCGAGTTTACCTGTTATTACAGCAGCTGCTGTTGCTGTTGGACAAATAAAGCATACCATTGCACCCTCTAATATGATTTTAACTTCTAAGTTTAAGTTGACA
>JAZONU010000263.1:0-4706 GCA_045654605.1 Candidatus Caccoplasma sp.
AAATTTGCATCTATCTTAAATTGTACTGTTGGTAATTCATTCGTTCTAATGAATGAATTATCAGAAAGCATGTATCATTCTTCATAGAATGTGCATCTGCTTTCGTAAGCTGGTAACAGAGAAACCCCTTAATCTAGGCAACTTTTTACGCAGTTGCTCACTGATAGCTGAAAACTCTCTTCTAACCTCACATTGTATAATTTTACCACCTACCCTCCCTCTTTTGATATTTTCTTTGCGGTGTAAAAACACCACAATAGTGTGGTAAAATACTAATTAAATAATTTTTTTATGAAAAACATTTATGAAAACGACGAGACTCTGCCTCAAACATCACGCGGAGTAATCGTAAAAAGGCTTATCAAACATTTCCCTGACAGAAATTTTGATAGTGATGATGAACTTTTTGATGTTCTTGCAGATTTTGATTCAAATCTTGATGAGAGATTTGAAAAGTTGCGTAACGATCAAACTAAACTTGCACGCATCTTTACATCAAATCCCAAAATGGCAGGATTTATCTCAACCGTAATTGAGGGCGAGGATCCGTTGATTGCTTGTGTTCGCTATTTTGGTGGAGATGTGTTGGAGTGTGCGTATGACGAAAATCGTTTAATGCAACTTCGTAAAGAGAATGATCTCTATTTAGAACGTATGCAATCTTTTGCAAAAACTCAAAAGGAGATTGAAGAGAATTGGAAGTTGAGTGCCAAATCAATTGAACGCTTTAAAGAGGCAAAGGGTATGACTGATGAGGAGTTTGATATCTTCATGGAGAAGGTGTGCCATTTATGCGAACATGTATTTATGTGCGATTTCAGTTTTGAAGTTCTCGATACCCTCTTTAAAGGAGTTAACTATGACACTGATGTGGATATTGCCGAACAAACAGGCGAAGTTAAAGGTCGCAATCAACGAATATTCTTTGATAAAGAGAAATCGGGAGAGGTTGCATATTCGGCTTCATCTCACAAGAACGATTCGTCAGACTTAACTCCTATGTTTGGTTTACGTCGCAGAAAAAGTGTCTGGGACCTTTAAATGAGTTGTTAGTTTTTAGTTGTACGATGTTACACATCTTAGTTTTTAGATTAACTAACAACTACCCCGTAGGGGCGGCGTAGCCGACAACTAACGACTAACATCTTAAAAAATTCACATCGCAAAAAAAAGAAGTTTAGAAACATTTAAAAATTAAAAAGAAGTTATGAAAAAGATTTATGAATTTATTAAAAACAATCAAGTTTGGATACTATTGGCTGTAGCTGCAATTACTATGATTATTGCATTTATATTGTCCGATTCTTCGTATGTTCTTGCAGCTGTAATACCTTCGGCAAGCGTAGGTAAAATTGTTTCAGGAGAACCTTTGACTCGTTCTCTATCGGTTCGCCATAGCGATGGACTTATAAAAAATGCCATTGACGAACGAATAACAAAAATTCGTCCAATGTCAACTCCAATTGATCAACTTTCTCGTTGGGCTGGAGCTCGTAAGGCAGATTCAATGGTTGTTGATTATTACTCTGTGGATATAAAACCAACAAAAGCAACATTGAGTGTGGCATATACCGAACCTTCATCTTCGTCAGTAACCTCTGCTGCTCAAAAGGTAACTATTACAACAAGTAATAACGATATTTTTGAGGTCTCTGAAACATTGCTTG
Source organism: Candidatus Caccoplasma sp. (assembly GCA_045654605.1). Lineage (GTDB taxonomy): Bacteria > Bacteroidota > Bacteroidia > Bacteroidales > G3-4614 > Caccoplasma_A. The sequence goes on from JAZONU010000263.1 coordinate 1,668, forward strand.
TTCAAGGAGTAAAAGGTTTTGAGGCAGATGGTATTACTCCTTCAAAATCTGATTTGGTACTCTATATTACAAGTAAAGAGGAGAACGGAAATCTTAATGTATATGCTATTAATGGGAAGAAAATTGGTTCAATAGAGGGATGTGTTCCTTCAATTCCTGCCTCAACAACTCTTATTCGTATGGGACGTGCTGCAACTGAGTTGGATGTTCAAACAGCTCAATTTGAGGCTCTTCCTATTAAAGAGCAAAACAACTGTCAGATTTTTAAAATTCAAGTAGAGCAATCTACCTTTCAAAAAATAGCTGCTAAGAATGTGCCTTGGGATTTCAGCGATTCAGAAGAGGCAGCAATTTACGATATGCGTTTAGGTATGGAGAAGACCTTTATGTTTGGTGTAAAAAATACTCTTTACGACTCTCGTAAAAAAGAGAATGTAATGCTTACAGGTGGTATCTGGTGGCAAGCTGGTAAGGAGTATGAATTTGACCCCTCAAAAGAACTTACTCAAAACGATCTTATTGATATGATGAAAGAGGCCTTTACTGGGAATGGAGGAAATAAACGTAAAGTGCTTATTGGTGGTAGCGACTTTATAGGTAGAATTAACAAACTTGATGTAACAAAAGTTATCAGTGCCGAGGATGAATTTGTAAAATGGGGAATTGATTTTTCAGAAATCCGTTCAAAATTTGGTAAATTCTACATCCTCTATTCTGAAGTGTTTGATGATTGTGGTATGAGTGATTGTGGATTTGCTTTTGATCCCGAATTTATTACTCGTTGGGCTCATGTTCCTTTTGGACACCAAAAACTTGATCTTAAGAGTGCTGGTATTCGCAATACCGATGCTGTGGTTATGACCGAAGCAAGTTGTTTAACTCTTCGCTATCCTGCAGCACACATGCGAATTGTCCCTAAAAAAGCGTAGTGCATTTTGGTTGATAGTTGTAGATATGCAACTATCAACCAATTAAACTTATAAAAAATAATTAGGTATTATGAAAAGATATAAGACAAACAGAGGCAACCTTAATTCTGTAATCAGAGTCGGAGATAAAAGCACAAGAATAAAGTTTGTAGCTGGTAATGCAGGGGTTGGATATTTTGAAACTAACGATGAAAATTTGCAAAAGGCAATAGAGCAGGATGCCGATTTTGGAGTTAAGTTTTTTATCGAGATATCTCATTATGAAGATGCTCCTAATACAACAATCATTGATAATATAACCTCGTGGCAGGAGGCTCGAAAATTTCTGCAAAACGAGCCATATAATATTTCACCAAAGGAGATAACATCTCCACAAAGGATAAAATCGGTGGCTAAGAGCCTCAATTTGATGTTTAAAAATTTAGAGTAAAAGTTATGTTGTATAGTAAAGATCTTCTAATAGAGTTGGTAAAAATAAATATGGAAGAGGGTTTCACCGATAGTATTGATAGCGTTGCAAATTCTATTGGAGGAGTGGGAGTTGAGTCATATATCGAAAGTAAACTTCCCGAAGCCATTAATCAGGTGTTTATGGCAGCTCCAGATATCCTTTTACCTCAAACCGATGCCTCTAAAATATTCAAGCCCGAGAAAAATCAGAATGGTAGTGGGGTGATAGTTTTACCAAAAGATATGCTACGATTTTCCCTTTTGAAAATGAAGGGTTGGGATAGGGCTGTTACGACGTTAGTGGAACAAGATAGTTTTACGGCGACACTACAAAACAACCCATATACTATGGCAGGAAGAGCAAAGCCTGTAGCAGTTCTCTCTGTTAATAGTTGTGGCGAAAAAATCATACGATACTTTTCTTTGCCTCCAGAAGTTCGAGAACATGAGGTTGAATCGGCTCTTTATGTTAGAATTCCTGATATGTCAACACCTATTGAGATTCACGAATTGTTGTTGCCATCAATAACATATCTTACAGCGTCGTTGGTGTTCGATATTTTGGGCGATCCGCAACGTTCGGCATTAATGCGTTCGCACCTAACTATAAGTTAAATACATTTTTATAATAAAGTTATGAATAGTTCTATTGAAATTGATAAAACAAAATATTTTTTAGGATATTATTATGGTATTGGCAAAGTGTTGTCGTTAAATATTACTCCGCAACCAGGCATGTATTTTGTGAATGGAGAAACAAATTCGTTGTGGGTATGGGATGCTTTAAGCCGAGTGTGGATTGATACTAACAGAGTTGATAGTGGACTAAAGGGTATGCTAACCGACAGAGAGGGTAATTCTCCTGAGGATTATAGCCCTTCGCAAGAGAGAGGTGTTAAGGAAGCATATTTTTATGTGGCAGAGTGCGAACCTGAATCTACAAAAACTATAACTTTTGTTTATTTCAAGAACGGAGCAGATTCTTTAGTTGTTGAGATTGATAATACTTCTATTATTAGTCTTTATTGGAATGGAGATTATTGGGAGACCAGTGTTGTACCAATGAATGTTGATTTAAGCAAGTATGCTATTGAGGCTGATGTTCAAGACTTAAAAAATAGTTCGAACAGATTCACTTTCTCTTCAAATGAGACTGTTAATAAATTCTTTAAAGAGTTGTATGTTGTTTCAACTAATGAGGATTTCTCTATTGATGAGTTGTATATTAATTCTATTGCAAGGAGATATACTAATCCCTCTTCGGGTAATACCTATTGGGGTATAACTTTTGTAAGAGAGGGAAGCGAAAAGGCTCTTCATCACACCTCTTATGAAATACTTGAAGGTGTTGATGTGTTGGAGGTTGATTTGTCCGAAGATGACGTTGTTGCTAAATTGTATGCTGTTGTTGATTGGAGTGCCATTGAGGAGGGTACTCTATTTACTACAGGGCAAAACATTCCTCTTAAATATTGGAACGAGTTAAAATATTCTCCCTATATAAGTGCCTATTTAAGCAAGTATGCTATTGAGGATGATAATGTAAAATTTATTGACTCAAACCAATATGCAGAGTTTTTTAAGGAACTTTATATTGACTCTTTTGAGAACAAAATTTATCATAAAGAGGAGGGTAAAAGTGTAAATACTTATCTTGAGG
>JAZONU010000264.1:0-13506 GCA_045654605.1 Candidatus Caccoplasma sp.
AGAAGTAGAACATATCTAATTTTTCTCCATTCAGATTAGGAAGATATTCTCCGCATGTAGCACCTGCAACCATTAAGACAAGAATAATCAAGGCTGCCCACTTTCTGCTCTTTTGCATAGGTGCTTCATAATCGCTAATGTCCGAAATCAAGTGGAATACACTTGACTCACCCCAAGCCGAGATAAATGAACTGTCTGTAAGGAGTAGTAAATCGTCTCCCTCTTCAAATTTTATATTTTCAAAATCGGAAGTTATTGTTTTACCATCTTTCTTTATGGCAATGATAGCTGCTCCATATTTACGTTGGAAGTCAAACTCTTTAAGGGTTTTTCTGAGTCCAGGGAAGCGGGGGGCAAGTACAACCTCAACCACCTTGTCTGCTTTTTTAATTAACTCGGGGTCAGCGTTTTTAATTGAAGAGAGAGTAATACCTTCTGTCTTTGTGAGGTTTTCGATATGAATACTTCTGCCCGGAATCATTAAAATATCTCCCTCTTCCAATTCAATATTTATGTCGTTTATCTCAATAAAGTCACCTTTTCGTTTAATTGCAAAAATGTCGTTTTGAGCCAAAAGATTGCAGTGTCCTTTTTCGACTTTGCTCCCTATAAACGGACTATTGTCGGTAATTAAGAATTCAAAGTAAAACTCTTTTGTCTCTTCTTTTCCAGAACTGCTTGTTTTGCTCTTATCCTTGGGAAGAAGAAATTTTGAAGAAAAAAGAATATAGATAAGTCCGACTAAAAGAACAATTACTCCTACTTTTGATATCTCAAACATCGACATATCATACCCATTATCTTGCATCATTCCATACACTACCAAGTTAGTAGATGTACCAATAAGAGTACAAACACCACCTAATATGGTTGCGTAAGACAATGGAATAAGCAGTTTTTTAATGGGTATTTTAAAAAACTCAGCCCATTTTTTTATAATTGGTGCAAAAATTACAACAATTGCAGTATTATTTAAAAGTGAGGATAATGATGCTATAATAGGCAACATTCTAAATTGTGCCGAAAATACAGAAGTCTTTTTTTGTGGAAGAATAAGTTTAATCAAGTAGTCTAATGCACCTGAACGTCTAACACCTTCGCTTACCAAGAACAGAATTGCAACGGTAATCATACCTTTGTTGCTGAATCCCTGAATCATCTCTTTGGGCGAGATTATACCGAATGCCATAAATAGTATGGCAACCAAAAGTAAAGTAAGACCTGGCCTCATTCTGTCTGTAGCCAAGACAATTAACATTCCTACAATTGCACACAGAACAAATATTGCTTCAAAACTCATATGAGGGGAATTTATTTCTTAATTATGAACCAGGGGTTTAGCAAATTATCTTTATTGTATTTTAGAGGGGTAGTTTCATCGGTAAGAGTACAACATAATCCCATAGAACGAGCAATAGCATCTCCTGCAGCAGTATCCCATTCCATTGTTGGAGCAAAACGAGGATAAACATCAGCACTACCCTCGCATATAAGACATATCTTAATAGAACTTCCCACCGAAACCATCTCTAAATTTGGGTATTGTTTTTTTCTCTTTTCAATAAATTCCTCGGTTTCTGGAGATAAATGAGAACGAGAAGCAACAACTCTATACTCTCTCTCTTGGGAATAGCAAGGCATTGGTGAGCTTTGCTTAATAAGAGGACCTATACCTGAGTATTTATCGAATGAAAAATCCTCTATTTTGTAAGCACCTTCTGTCTTTGCTCCAAAATATAGAGTCTTTTTTACAGGAATATATATAACGCCTAAAATAGGAGTTCCGTTTTTTACCAATGCAATATTTACAGTAAACTCTCCATTGCGTTTAATAAACTCTTTAGTTCCGTCAAGAGGATCAACAACCCAAAGAGAATCCCAATTTTTTCGTTCTTCGTAAGGATCGTTTTTTATCTCTTCACTAAGGATGGGAAGACAAGAGGAGCTTAATTGTTCACAAATAATCTTATTCGACATTTTGTCTGCAATAGTTAAAGGTGAATTATCTGCTTTTATTTCAACTCCAAAGTCCGACGATTTATCATTGTAAATCTTAAGAATTTCTTCTCCTGCTAATAGGGCAGCCTTAACGGCTACATCCAAATATATTTTCATAGTGTATAGCTCTTAATTTTTGGTTGCTTAAAAAAATAAACATATTCCGCAACAGATGCAAAAATATAAAAAATATCCCAAAAAAAGGTCGGTAATATTAAAAAAAAGATAAAGTGAAACATTATTGGAAAAATAAGATATATTTGTATCTTGAAACAATAATAGAAACTGAAAAAATAAAAATGATAGAGATAAATCGTCATACATTGCAAAATGGTTTGCGTATAGTCCATAACTACAATCCCGATACAAAAACAGTAACACTCAATATCTTATATGTAGTTGGTGGTAAGAATGATAACCCAACACAAACGGGATATGCTCACTTGCTTGAACATTTAATGTTTGAGGGGAGTAAAAATGCTCTTGATTTTGATAGAGAAATACAAACTGCGGGGGGAGAAAACAATGCATATACAACTTCAGATATAACAAACTATTACGACATATTACCACACCAAAATATCGAAACTGCATTTTGGTTGGAGAGTGATAGAATGATGAATTTAAATCTTACCGAAGAGAGTTTAATGGTGCAGCGAAATGTAGTTGCCGAAGAGTTTAAACAAAGAGTGTTGAATAAAGATTATGGTGATGCTTCTGCGATATACCGAAAAATGGCATATAAAAAACACCCATATCGCATTCCGGTCATAGGTGAAAAACTATCTCATATATATGATGCTCAATTGAGTGATGTGATCTCTTATTACAAAACATATTACTCTCCCAATAATGCAATATTGTCGGTTGTCGGAAATATTACATTTTCAGAGTGTATAAGGTTAGTAGAAAAGTGGTTTGGAGATATACCACCACAGCAAATAACGCCTATACAATTGCCAAAGGAGCCACAGCAAAGAAAAGCCCGATTTAAAAGAATTGAGCGTAATGTTCCAGCAAACAACATATACAAAGTTTATCACATGTCGTCTATCTATGATAAAGATTATCCATGTTTCGATTTGATAACAGATATATTGGCATCGGGCAAATCATCGCGATTGAACAGGGAGTTGGTGCAGAATAAAAAGATTTTCTCAATGATTGATTCTGTAATAACAGGAGACGTTGATCCGGGTTTGTTAGTTGTGGTCGGACGTGTCAATCCTGAGGTAAAAATAGAGGATGCTGACGAAGCATTATCTTCTGAAATTGCACGATTGGGTAATGAACTTATAACTCGAAGAGAATTAGAAAAGGTTCTTAATAAGTTTGAGTCAAACTTCCTATTCGAAAATATAGGAGCAGGAGAGTTAGCCGCTAATTTGGCATATTACGAGATGCTCGGTGATGCAGAATTTATAAATAGAAGGGTTGCAATGTATAGGGAGATTACCCCCGAAAGAATAAGGGATGTAGCAAAAAGGTATCTTGTGCCACAAAATAGTAGCACGCTTTACTACACATCCTCTATGAAGTAAGATAAACTTGTTGAATGGAAAATAAAAATAATATCTTTTTTGTTATAAAGGAAAAATTTATACATTTGTAAGACGAAGTTATTTTTAACTTGAAAGAAAAATTATTGTGGACGGGGAGCAATATGCTCCATAAACTTGTAAAACTATGACAGAATTAAAAGATTCAGTATTAAAGGAGAATGAAACCGTAGAGGTAGAGAATGTAAGTGTTGAAAATTCAGAACAAGAATATATCTCAAGCGAGGAGAGTGTTCAAAAAGAGGAGGTATCTCTGCCCACCACAAGAATTGAAACGGTAGAGCTAATTGAGAAATCAATAGAAAAATCCGTGTTGGAGATAAAAGGAGAGATAGAACAATTAAAACAACACTATTATAAACTCAGAATACAAGAGACAGAGGCTGCCAGAGCAGAGTATGAGGCATCTCAAGTAGATGAGGAAGAAAAAATTCCTTTTGAGATTCCTGTTGACGAATTAGAAGAACGATTGAAAACAGCTCTACAAAGTTATAAAGAGAAAAAATCGCAATATCTGGCAGAGTTGGAGGCTCAACGCGAGGCAAATTTGGCAAAGAAACAGGCTGTATTGGATGATATGTTGCAATTGATAAACGATGCAGATAATGTAAATAAACGATATGCAGAGTTTCAACAAATGCAACAAACATTCAAAAGTGTTACAGATATACCGGCAACTGCAGTAACAGCTATATGGAAAACATATCAACTCTACGTTGAGCAATTTTACGATATGCTTAAAATCAATAAAGAGTTACGCGATTACGATTTTAAAAAGAATTTAGAACAAAAAACCGCGTTGTGTGAAGCTGCAGAGAAATTATCACTTGAGAAAGACGTAGTATCAGCATTTAAAGCATTGCAGCGATTACACGAAGAGTGGAGAGAGTGTGGTCCTGTAGATAGAGAGTTGCGTGAATCTATATGGCAAAGATTTAAAGATGCTTCAACCCAAATTAACAAACGTCATCAACAATATTTTGAAGATATAAAGGCAAAAGAGAAATCAGCTGAAGATTCAAAAATTGCAATATGTGAAAAGGCAGAGTCTGTTGATTTTGAGGCTTTAACAAGCTTTGTGGCTTGGGAAGAAAAAACTAAAGATATATTAGCACTACAAGCCGAGTGGAAAACTTTAGGTTTTGCATCAAGAAAGGTAAATAATCTATTGTTTGAGCGATTCCGTAAAGCATGCGATAACTTCTTCGCAAAAAAATCGGAATATTACAAAGAGGTAAAAGATTCGTTTACATTAAATTTGGAAGCAAAACAAAGATTGTGTGAAAAGGCTGAGGCATTAAAAGATAGTACTGATTGGCAAAAGACAACAGAGAAGATGATTGCTTTGCAAAAAGAGTGGAAAAAAATAGGAGCTGTTCCTCGTAAATATTCAGACTCTATTTGGAAACGTTTTGTATCGGCATGTGATTACTTCTTTGAACAAAAGTCAAATGCCATGAAGCAACAAAACGAAGAGGAGGCAAAAAATCTTGAACTAAAACTTGCTATATTGGAGAAGTTAAAATCATTTGATGAAACATTAGAGAAAGCAGTCGCTGAGAGTGAACTACGAGCAATTATAGCAGAGTGGAACAGTATAGGATTTATTCCATTTAAGGAGAAAGACAAGGTAAACAAAGCCTTTAAATCAGAGCTTGATAAACAGTTTACAAGATTAAATATTCAAAATAAGAGTGCAAGATTATCAGCATACGAAACTTCAATAAAAGGAAGAAATAGTAACAAATTATATAGCGAAAGAGAAAAACTTTTGCGAACCTACGAACGTATAAAATTAGAGAAACAGACTCTTCAAAATAACATGGGCTTTTTGAGTATCTCTTCAAAACAAGGAAACTCATTTGTTAAAGAGATGGAGCGAAAAATTAAGAAACTAAATGAAGATATGGACTTAATAATCGCAAAAATTGAGCTCATTGATAAAAATATGTAAGAATATAAAAGAGTCTGAAAATGGGAAATAAAGGTAAGGGAAGATTAATAAAATGGATAATAGTTTTAGGAGACTTTATCTGTATAAATCTATCTTTCTTTTTAAGCTATCTTGTTTTGCCCGAAATAGTCATAGCCTCATTTGATTGGCGAATAGGTTGGGCATTACTTAATATTTCGTATGTACCGGTGGTGTATGCCTTCGGAGAAGTATATAACGAGCGAATAACCTATATCGATTTACTATTGTCAAAGACATTAAAATCGTTAATAGTATTTGTTCTTATATTCCTATCTCTTTCAATGTTTTTCAATATAGATGTAGGAACTAAGGTACAGCTATTTTACTTTGTCTCGTTCTTCATTCTTTTGAATAGTTGGTGGCTTATAGCAAACAAAACATTACGATATATTCGTAAGCGAGGTTACAACTTTAAACGAGTTGTTATTGTAGGAGCTCGCCAAACAGGACAGATATTGCATAAAGAGTTACAGTCTAATGCGGGGTACGGATATAAATTTTTAGGATTCTTTGATAGCGTAAAACCGGAAGATCCAAGAATTGTGCCATTGTATCGAGGGGATATTTCAGATGTAGAGACATTCTGTATTGAGAATAAAGTTGATGAATTATATTGTGCATTGCCAAGTGCAGAGGATACACATATAATAAACATGTTACAACTTTCAGAACGCAATACAATAAGATTTTTTATAGTTCCTGAGGTGCGACGATTTATGACTCGAACTTTGAATTTAGGAATGATCGGAGCAGTACCTCTGTTGTCGGTTCGAGAAGAACCACTACAGCGATGGTTGGCCCGATTTGTAAAACGTTCAATGGATTTGTTTGTATCAGGCATAGTAATAGTGCTATCGCCATTATGGTATTTACCAATAGCAATTGCTGTAAAAAAATCATCGCCGGGGCCTATTCTGTTTCGTCAAAAGAGAACAGGTTATATGGGTCGAGATTTTGATTGCTTGAAGTTACGAACCATGCGAATAAATAAGGATAGCGATACAAAACAGGCTGAGAGAGGAGATTCTCGAATAACCAAAGTAGGAGCTTTCTTGCGTAAAACAAGTCTCGATGAATTTCCACAGTTTTTTAACGTATTCAAAGGAGATATGTCATTAGTAGGCCCTCGTCCACACATGTTAAAGCATACCGAAGACTATTCAAAGCTGATAGATAAATATATGGTACGCCACTTCATAAAACCCGGAATAACAGGTTGGGCCCAGGTGAATGGGTATAGAGGTGAAACCAAAACTCTTCAACAGATGGAGAAACGTGTAGAGTATGATGTTTGGTATCTCGAACATTGGAATATATTTCTTGATATAAAAATATTAGTATTAACATTTTGGGGGATATTCAAAGGCGATGATAATGCCTTTTAGAGGAATTTCTTTTAATAAAGAATGAAAATAGTAGTTGTTGGAACAGGATATGTAGCATTGTCAACAGCAGTCTCATTGGCAAAATTGGGACATAGTGTAACATGCGTTGATGATAATGAAGAAACAATTGATGCTCTCTCCAACGCTATTGTAACAATAAACGAGCAAGGTCTTTCCGAGATGCTTGCTCGTTTCATTAAAGAAGGGTATTTAAAATTTACAACCAATCTTGAAGAGTCGCTACAAGATGCAGAGATTTTAATCAGTGCTATTGTAACACCAACAAGTAAACCATACGGTGGTGCCGATAATACTCCTATATTAAAATTGGCAGAAAAGATAGGAGATTATATAATCACTCCAATCTTATACATATCAGTAAGTACTATACCTTTAGGAACCACACGACAAGTAAAAACAATAGTAGAGGATAAACTTTTAAATCGTGATATTCAAGTAGATTTCAATGTTGCGTCGATGCCCGAATTCTTGCGAGAAGGTGTGGCAATAGAGAGTTTTTTCAATCCCTCAAAAATAGTTGTTGGAAGTGATAATCAAGATAGTTGCCGAACCATAATTAAACTATTGTCTCCCGTAATAAAAGAGAATACCCCTATTTTAAGAGTTTCATTAGAGGAGGCTGAATTAATAAAGCTTGCATCTAATATGCTTGTGGCAGCACGCATAAGCTATATGAATACTATCGCTGCAGTATGTGATAAAGTAGGAGCAGAATATAGACATATACACAATGCAATATTTGGCTCAGCCATGCCTATCTATGCAGGAACGGGATATAGTGGAGGATGTTTTCCAAAGGATATACGAACACTAATAAGTGGAGTAGAAGAGTTAGCAGCTGATGCAACAATGATAAAAGCTGTAGAAGAGTTTAATCAAAATCATAAATTATACCTCTATCAAAAACTAAAGAAATACTATTCCAATAATCTATGTGGAAAGCAAGTTGCCATTTGGGGATTGTCAACAAAACGTGGTAGCAGTGATGTAGATAATACCCCATCTATAGCTATTGCAAACCAATTATTACAAGAGGAGTGTAAGGTTATAGTTTATGACGATAGAGTATCTCATAAATTCATTGAGCAATTTTCAGATAAAAACATTAAGGCCGTCAATGAAAAATATGAAGCACTTGATTCATCTGATGCACTAATAATCATTACTGATGCAGATGAATTTAAAAATGCAGATTTGCATAAGGTAAGAACTCAAATGAAAACGCCATTGGTATTAGATGCAAAAAACCTCTTCAATAATAGGAATATTGAAGAGGCTGGTATAATCTATTATAGATTGTTTAATATCAATTAAAAGTCAATCAAATAAATTTGCTTGTTTCTGTGAACGAGAATCCACGAAGTAACTCTTCAACTGACAATCGTTTTTTCCCAGGTAATTGAAGAGAGGTAATCCTTAAAGCACCATCTTCACAATAAACCTCAATAAAATGTTTTCCGTCAGTCTTAATAGAACCTACATGGCCTTTGCCCGAAACAATATCTACACTGAATATTTTAACAGCCAAAGGCTCTTCTCCGTTACCCATATCCAAAGCACCCCAGGCAGCAGGGTAGGGAGATAATCCTCTAACTTTGTTGCGAATTTTTTCGGCACTTTCGTTCCAATCAATTTTACAATCGTTCTTAAAAATCTTTGGAGCTGCCTTCAATTCAATATCCATAGGTTGTTCTTTTGGCTCAATGTTACCCTCTGCAATAGCATCAACAGTTTGGCAAACCATTTCAGCACCAACATACATAAGGTTATCGTGTAGAGTTCCAGCACAATCATCATCACCTATGGTAACGGTGTGTTGCATAATAATATTACCTGTATCAATTTCGTGAGTCAAAAAGAATGTGGTAACGCCACTCTCTTTATCTCCATTCATAATGGCCCAATTAATAGGAGCAGCACCTCTATATTGAGGCAATAGAGAGGCATGTAGATTGAAAGTCCCCATAGGAGGCATGTTCCAAACACTTTCGGGTAACATTCTGAAAGCAACAACAATTTGCAAATCGGCATTAAGAGATTTAAGTTCATTCAAAAAGGCTTCATCTTTAAGTCTTTCAGGTTGCATAATATAAAGACCTTTGCTTAAAGCGTACTCTTTAACTGCCGAATATTTTATTTTTTGTCCTCGTCCTGCTGGTTTGTCGGGCATGGTAACAACACCCACTACATTGTATCCACCTTCCACAAGTTTTTTAAGACTCTCCACTGCAAAATCGGGAGTGCCCATATAAACGATTCTAATATCTTTACTATTCATTTTATATTTAAATTAATCTTCTGAGTAGTGAACAAGCACTCTTCGGTATGAATTGAATATCTTAGATTTTGAAACAAATCCAACATACTTTCCTTTATCTACAACAGGTAAATTCCAGGCATTTGTTTCATCGAAAATTCGCATAACCTGTTCCATCTGTAATCCTAACTCAATTTTAGCAGGAGGTGTAACCATAAATTTGCTGACATGGAAACGTTTGTATAGTTCTGGACGGAACATAATATTCCTAATATCATCTAATACTACCATTCCCAAAAAATTGTTATCCTTGTCAACTACAGGGAAGATATTTCTGCTTGATTTTGAAATAACCTGTACCATCTCTCCCAAATCCATTTCTGGGCGGACAGTAAGCAGATCAGTCTCAATAACACTATTCATTTTCAAAAGTGTTAATACAGCCTTATCTTTATGGTGAGTAATAAGCTCTCCTTTTTTTGCAAGACGATGAGTATAGATACTATGACTACTGAAAATCCTAACAGTACCATATGACGAAAGCGAAGCAATCATCAAAGGGAGGAAAAGACCATACCCTCCCGTAAGTTCGGCTGTTAAGAAGAGAGCCATTAGTGGTGCGTGCATTACACCAGCCATAACTGCAGTCATACCCATCAGTGCAAAGTTCTTTACCGATACATCGGGCATCATAACGAATTCGTTGAATACAGATGCAAATAAAAAACCGCACATACACCCCACATACAAGCTTGGAGCAAAAGTTCCACCCACACCTCCAGCACCATTTGTCGCAGCGGTGGCAAACGATTTAAACATTATGATTAGCGTAATCATAATGGTGAATATCCAAAAGTTATTACGTCCTTCGTAGAAGAAACTTCCTTCGGTTATTTCTTTGGCATTACCATTTATAATCTGTTCAATAGAGTCATATCCCTCACCATATAGAGGAGGAAGAAAGAATATGGCAGTACTTAAAATTATAGAACCTACGGCAAATTTAACCCATGGTTTGTTATTGAGTTTGCCGAACAATTTCTCCATAACCAAAATTGAACGAGTAAAGTACAACGAAATAAATCCGCAGAAGATACCCAATAACAATACAATAGGAAATCTCTGGGCCTTCCATATCTCGGTGTGGTCGAACTTGAACTCAGGCATAGGTCCATCAAAAATATAGATGATGGTAGCGGCTGTAGCTGCCGAAATCATCAACGGCATTACAGATGCAGTGGTGAGTTCAAACATCAAAACCTCAATGGTAAAAAGTAATCCGGCAATAGGAGCCTTGAATATCGCAGCAATACCGGCGGCAGCACCACAGCAAACAAGCAACATAAGTTGTCGTGCATCGAGCCTAAATATGCGTCCAATATTTGAACCAATAGCAGCGCCTGTATATACCATAGGAGCCTCGGCTCCAACAGATCCTCCAAAACCTATGGTAATAGAACTCGCCATAAGTGAGCTATAGGTATTATGAGGTTTTAATCTACTTTTACGTTGAGCAATGGCGTGTAATACACGAGTAACACCATGACTGATATTATCCTTTACCACATATTTAACAAACATCCATGCAATCAAAATACCTATTGACGGATATACAAGAAATAGGTAGTTTGCTCCACCAATTGAGAAATGTTCAGTTAAAAGATCTTGAATAAAATGGATAATATATTTCAGTAACATTGCAGCTCCTGCAGCCCCAATACCAATAACGAGGCTCAGTATGAGAATTAAATTCTTTTCAGTAATATGTTTTTCTCTCCATACTGCAAGTTTAAATGTCAGATTTTCTAATCTACTAATCATAAAATTTACATCCCACGTCCGGTAAAGACAATCTTTACGGTATAAAATAAAATCTTAATATCAATCAAAAGAGACATATTCTCCAAATACAGAATGTCAAATTTCAGACGAGCAATCATCTCGTCAACATTTCGAGCATATCCATAATTTACCATACCCCATGAGGTAATTCCTGGTCTTACTCTGTGTAACAGACTATAATAGGGAGCTTTTTCAATTATTTTATCAACAAAATATTTTCTTTCAGGTCTTGGACCAACCAACGACATATCACCTATTATTACATTCCAAAATTGAGGAAGCTCATCAATTCTATATTTTCGCATCCAATGACCAAACTTGGTAATTCTATTGTCATTAGGGCTCGATAACATAGGTACATCAACCTCGGCATTCTCAATCATCGAACGGAATTTATACATAGTAAACTCTTTACGTTTAAAACCAACACGTTTTTGCTTGTATATAACACTACCTTTCGAACCTAATTTAATTCTTAAGGCAACGTACGCCATAAGGGGTGAAAGAATAATAATAGCAATACACGATAAAATTATATCAATAAATCGTTTTATATTCTCCTCCATATCCGAGAGTGATAAAACACTCACATCAACAAACGGAGCACCATAAATATCAGATAGTTTTATTCTCGAAGTCAAAATCTCATATTCCTTTGCCTCTAACATAATAGGCAAATCATATTTGTAAAGAGAATTGATGATGTTAAAAGTTTTAGCTCTGTCGTTTCCTTCTGTAGAAACTATAAGTTTTTTGATGTTTTGTTCTTTAATAATAGAATCTAATTGAGATAGATTATACGATGGTAAATCTGTATCAACATTGTTCTCTCCATCCAATTTAACAAATCCAACAATATTATAACCAACAGAGTATTTCAAGTTTTTAATAGAATTAATAAGATTTATAGCCTCTTTGCTACATCCTAACACAATAGTATTGAATCCAATATTGCCATTATGAACTAATCTCGCAGTACGAGAAGTAATAAGCCATCTACCCGAATATACCCAAGCAAAGGCAATACCCGTAAGAGTGATTACAAGATTGTAGTTGTATTGGGTATAAATATACTTATTCATTAACGATAAGAATAAAATAGATAATGCCCAAACTGAGACAGAAATTAAAGTGGTAAAGAATTCACCGGCTCTTGATTTGAAAACTACACGATTGTAATATCCCGAAAGGTAAAATATCAACATCATCCCCAAGGGATATACAAATTGGGCAATAAGGGTTCGTGGAGATAATACAAAATTAGCAAACGAACCATAAATCTCTTCAAGAGGCAAAAAGTTATATCTGTATATATTAAACGTAAACCACGTTGCCAAGGCAGCAACGCAGTCCCATAAAATATATCTCCTTTTTAACCTTTTGTTTATCATTCTCTAATTATTTTAATAACGCCACCGTCATCAACTTTTATCACGCTTGATGCCGAAGGTTTGCTAAAATCATCACGTCTGTAATCAACAACGTAGTCAACGCTATTTATAATATACTCCTTTATCTCGTTAAAATTTGCAGGAGCAACTTCACCGCTGATATTAGCCGATGTGGAAACAATTGCTTTTTTGAATTTAAAGCTAAGTTTTTTAGAGAACTCCTCTGTTGTAAGTCTAATGCCAACACTGCCATCTTCCGATAATAATAAAGGCGATAAGTTCCTGCCTCGAGGATAGACAATAGTCAAAGGTTTGTTTGCAACCTCAACTAACTCTTTTGTAATTTCGGGAACATCTTCGGTGTAAAAGTCAATTTTTACAGGGTTATCAACCATAACAATTAAGGCTTTACTATCGGCTCGTTGTTTAATCTCAAACACCTTTTTAACAGCATCATCATTAGTGGCATCACAACCAATACCCCAAATAGTATCTGTAGGGTATAGAATAATACCACCCTTTGCCAATGTGTTACAAGCCTTTTTTATTTCCTCATCAATTAAAGCCATATCAAACCAATGTAATATAAAGCAAAGATATATTTAAAATAGGAGTTAGCCAAATAAACTTTATATATAAAAGAACAATATTGGGAATATCCATAAAATAGATTTTGTTTTTTGTCTTTAATTTAAATTGACTCGTCGTTGCTCGCCGATTTATGGGAGGGAGATGTTAATGTCCAATAGCGTGAGCGACTACCTTCTCTTTTCAATTGCTTTCATCAATTATAAACAAATAGCAACCTAAACCTTTTAAAATAAATTTTCAAGGTCTGGCTGCTATTTGTTTATTATGAGTAAACTCACAAAAAAAGGGCAGTCGCTCACGCGATATGGCCCTTCATCAAATTTAAATTCATCACATTATGCTTATTAAAGTGCTGTATTACGCTCACGCGTAAGTTCTTGAAAGTGTAGTTTGTCTGTTTTTTAAATCGTTTCTATACTATAAACATTTATCTTTGAATATAGTTCGATCTTTATATCGTTTTTCTATTACATTCCAATTTAGTATG